>JBFMGF010000097.1 GCA_040752675.1 Acidobacteriota bacterium | reverse complement strand
ATGCAGGAAACGGTGACCGTGGAAATATGGAGCGACACCGAGACAACACCAGAGCAGGTTGCCCTTACCGAGCGCTCTGCAGATTCTATGTTCTTCGAAGGCTCCATGCCGGCAAGTGAAAACCCGCCGGTCCACGGAGATGGGGCGCTTAGCGTATCTCCCGGTGATGCAGTCACCGCAAGATATATCGATGCGCTTGATTGCGATGGTTCGACCAACGTCACATACACCGACACGGCGCACATCGACTGCACGATGCCGTTGATATCCAATGTGGGGGAGAAAAACATCACCGATACGTCGGCCGTCATTTACTGGACGACCGACGAAGAATCCACATCCGTCGTGCACTGGGGTGACGTGAAGCCTCCGTCTAACACTGCGAGCAAATCTGGAATGACGACGAACCATGAAGTGACTCTAAGCGGTCTCCAGCAGTGCACGATCTATTACTATTCCGTGGAGAGCGAAGATATCGCAGGAAATATAGCGATCGATGATAGTGGCGGTCAGTACTATCATTTCGAGACATATGGAGACTTTGGGAGCGGGTTGCAACCATGCCACGAGGGGCGCGTGACGATCGAAAAAGATATATACAATTGCACTAATACAGTCGGCTTCAACGTCGTGGACATGGACATCAATAACGATCCTCTGATGGCCGAGACGACAACACTCCGCGTGACGAGTACTACGGAAAGCACGCCGGAGATGGTCGTTGCAACGGAAACGGGACCGAACACTTCAAAGTTCGCAGGATCGATACAGATCTCCACTGGAGCTCCTGTGCCTGATGGACTGCTCCAGGCTGAGGATGGGGATGTCGTGACGGTGACCTACCTTGATGCCGATGACGGCACCGGAAACACAGCAATTTCATTCGATACCGCGACGCTGGATTGCAGAGGACCGCAGGTACAGAACCTGCGCGTCACGGACATCACGGATCAGCGGATGACGGTCCGATTCGAAACTGCGGAACAGGGAAACACGGTAGTTGAGTGGGGTCCCACGCCCAGCCTCGGGAACACGATCACCCAGTCGGCGATGGTGACGACGCATACTGTCCTGATCAACAAGCTGGACATCTGTAATCAGGTTTATCTGCGCGTCTCAAGCACTGATGCCAACGGCAACACGTCGATCGGCGATAATAACGGCTCGCCCCATCTTGTCCACACCTGGGACATCCCCGGGCTTTACTGGCGCGAGACCTTCGAAGGAGATACGTCGGGATGGGTTCTCGACGGCGAATGGCAGATAGGGGCGCCACAGGGGAAAGGAGGTTCATCGGGATATGCCGACCCGACATCGGCTTACAACAACACGAAGGCAATGGGTGACGATCTCACAGGGATGGGCTCCCATCTCGGGGATTACGAACATAGCATCACCGAGAATGCAACAAGCCAGAGCCTCAGTGCCAGCTCGTGGAACAACACCAAGCTCCTCTTATATCGTCAGCTCAACGTCATGAAAGACGACCTTGCCAAGATCGCCGTGATCAAGCACAACAAAGAGTATGAAGTTTACAGCAGCGGCAACATCGCCGTAACTCAGAGCGGCTATTCGATGGCAACCTTCGATGTCAGCGGTCTCGTCGACCGCCAGAGTTCGGTGAAAATCCGGTTCAAGATCATTGCCGACATAGACAACATCTTCTTCGATGATGGTGTATCTTCCGGGTGGAACATCGATGACGTCATCATGAAGGATGGGACAAAGCCTGATTACGGGCCATGCGGAAACTGCGGAACGGCCCCTTCCTTCAACGGGGCAAAGAGCGCCGCGGATAACAACGCCTGCGGAGCCACAGGAGTAACGGTCTCATGGGATCAGGCTGTCTCGTGGGGTACGGGAGGAAGCGGAACGTATTCAGTGTATCGCGATACGGTGCCTGACTTCACACCGTCTGCGTCAAACAGGATAGCTCTGGGGGTAACAGGTACTTCTTACAACGACACATCGGCTCCGACCGATCAGACCCTCTACTACCTGGTGCGTGCCGAAAACGATGAGACCTGCGGCACCGGACCGAACAACGGCGGCATGACGGACAGCAATACGGTCTATGTCTCGGTGGTGGAGACGACAAGCTGGGCAATCCCGGGCGAAGTCGTAACCCTTCGCGCGAAGATGGTCAACTACGCTCACCTGAGACTATACTGGGAAGCCACTTCGGGAGCGACGACATATAGAATTTACCGCTCCACGGCGCCAAATGGTGAATTCATCATGCTCGGCGAGACTAGCGAGCTCTTTTACGAGGATCTGAATCAGGGGGGAAACGCCAACAGTTACTATTACAAAGTCAGAGGAGTCAATCCCTGTAATCAGGAGGGCCCGTAGAGGCTAATCATTTTAATCTCTTTATGTTGCAGAAACAATCTTGACTGAGGATACCACTAAGCGTACCTTTAAGGTTCGGTAGTTAGTTATTGAAAAGTGTGCCTATAGGCTTTCAACATGGAATGCTATAAAAGCATTTTCATTCCAAGAGGAGGCGAAGCATGAGATCTAACCTGCTTTTGCGGACTAGGAGTCTGCAGATTCATCTGCTGATTTTAGCTTTAGTCGTCTCAGCATCGACAATTATGGGTTTCCAGGTGAAGCAGGAACCGAGCCGATTCGACATGTTGGTCATCCATGACCCATCGAACATCGGCGTGGCAACTCTTTCTGTGGAGACACTCGGAGACGGGAATCCCCTTCGCGCGGGCTGGGAATTCTTCAAAGCAGAATACGGTCCTGGATGGAATATATATCTCGATGGCCGCTCCGGAGCTCCGCTCCTGGTTGAAGGAAAGGGGATACCCTGGATTCAGGGGACAGGCAACAAGCTTGTAGGTCCTGAGACAGTGACTCTTGATTATCTTGAAAGAGGCCTGAGAGAATTCATTGCTCGCAATGCTGCCATCCTCATGGCAAGGGACGCGGAACTCGTTCTGAACCGGGAGGCTTCCGGGAAATTGACGCCAGAGGTCTGGCAGATCATTTTTAACAGAGCAGTCAATGGAATTCCTGTTTCAGGAGACAGTTATTTATTCCACATCGTACATGGCAACCTTGTATCATTCGGCGCCACACGATGGGGAAAGGTTACAGCCACTTCGACGCCATCCATTCCATCGGATGTCGCTCTCTACCAATTATTCAACTATATGAGACTGGAAGAGAAGGAGCCGATCGAATATCTGAACTCCGGCGACCTGCTCTTCGTTCCCCTCGCTGCGAATGGTGTAAGAAGAGATGTTCCCTATACCGGAGCCATCGGGGAGGGATACGATTCCACTCTTGCCTGGAAATTCATATTCAGGGTCGGAGGAGAACCCGGGACATGGGTCGGGATGGTTGATGCCCATTCGGGCGCCATTCTTGCCCTCTACGATGACAATAAGTATGCGCAGGTGAAGGGGGGCGTATATCCTGAATCTGACGATCAGATATGTCCCTCGGGATGCGAACAGCCCAACTATCCGATGCCTTTTGCGGACCTGGATGTGAACGGCGTGAACTCTACCGCAAGCAGCATGGGAATGTTTGAGTGCACCCCTACCGGTTCAACGGCCAGGACGACGCTTAACGCTCCGTATGTCTATGTCCATGATAACTGCGGTTCCATCTCGGAAACGGTTACCTGCGACGATGACCTTGATCTGAGAGTGAGTACGGGAACAGACTGCGTCGTCCCCTCGGGCTCGAGCGCCGGGAACACCCACGCCTCGAGGACCACCTTCTATCATCTGAATCGGGCCAAGGAACATGCGCGCGCCTATCTTCCAGATAACTCCTGGCTCAAGGCGAAACTGACCGACAACGTCAACATCAGCTCGACCTGCAACGCTTACTGGAACGGAACGGTAAACTTCTACAAGTCCGGAGGCGGCTGCAACAATACGGGAGAAATCGTCGGCGTTGTCATTCACGAGTGGGGGCATGGTTTAGACCAGAACGATGGTGGCGGATATGATAATCCATCAGAAGCCTATGCGGATATTTCTGAATTTATGTACGATCACACATCTTGCATCGGGCGTGGATTCTATCAGTCGGGCAAGTGCGGTGGTTACGGCAACCCGTGCCTTGAGTGCACGGGGATCCGTGACATGGATTGGGACAAGAGGCAGGACCATCAGCCTTCGACTCCGGCGAACTGGTCCGATAACTGCGGTGGAGGCG
This sequence comes from Acidobacteriota bacterium, assembly GCA_040752675.1. Classification (NCBI taxonomy): domain Bacteria; kingdom Pseudomonadati; phylum Acidobacteriota; species Acidobacteriota bacterium. The sequence continues at coordinate 13,055 of JBFMGF010000097.1, read as the reverse complement.
GAGGACCCTGCGGAGACGAGGAACATTGCGAGGGTTATATTTCAGGAGAAGCCATGTGGGATCTGGCAGCTCGAGATCTGCCGGCTAATGGATATGACCAGGCGACTTCCTGGCAGATCACAGACCGCATCTGGTTCAAATCGAGAGCGGGTTCAGGAGGAAACGCCTACAACTGCTCTCCGCCTAGTTCCGATGGATGCGGATCTTCCTCTTGGTTCACCAAGCTCAGAAACATCGATGATGACAACGGCAACTTGAACGATGGGACGCCGCATGCGGCAGCCATCTTTGCCGCTTTCAACCGCCACAACATCGCATGTGGCAACGCCAACGATTCGTCCAATAAGAACTACACGATCTGTCCATCAATAGGAGGAACAACGCTCAGCGCAAGTGCGGGCTCAGGCTCGGCATCGCTCTCATGGACATCCGTGGCCAATGCAGATTCTTACAACATCCTCAGAAATGATTTTAATTGCAGCCATTCCTTCATGATCGTGGCAACAGTGCCGGCACCGAATACCTCTTATACCGATACAGGTCTCGCCAATGAATTCACTCACTATTACAGGGTCCAGCCGATCGGATCGAATTCCTCCTGCCTGGGACCCGTTTCCAACTGCGTCGATGTAACTCCTCAACCTTATGCCGGATCCATCAAGTTCGACCGAGCAAAATACAACTGCAACGACGTGATACAGATCACCGTCCGCGATGCTAATGTGGGTTCCTCGACAACGACCGCCAAGATCTGGTCCACAACTGAATCAACGCCGGAGGTCGTCACCCTGACGGAGACACCGGCAGGGTCTTCTAAGTTCATCGGTACGATAAACACGACTCCCTGGGTACCCGCGGCCGATGGCCTCCTTTCCGTCGTGGATATGGATTCCATCACCGGTGAGTATATCGACGCCGATGATGGAGCAGGTGGCCATGACCTCATCCGCCAGACGACGGCATCAGTCGATTGCGTCGGGCCCATCATCAGCAGCGTCCAGGCCAAGAACATCACGGATACACAGGCAACTATCTCCTGGACGACGGATCAACTCTCGGACAGCGTCGTGACATGGGGGCCGAGCAAACCGCCGGCTAACGAAAAATCTTCATCCGCGATGGTCACATCACACTCCATTCAGCTCACAGGGCTACAATCTTGCACCGTCTATTACTACCAGGTCAGTTCCACCGATGATTCCAAGAACAAGACAACGGATGACAATGCTGGCCAGTACTATCACTTCGAGACCTACGGGAACTTCGGGAGCGGTCTGCAACCATGCCACGAAGGCAGGGTTACAATCAGCAAGGATATCTATTCCTGTTCTAGTACGGTGGACTTCCAGGTAATCGACATGGATCTCAACCCCGATCCGAATGTAATCGACACGGCGACTCTCTTCGCTTCGAGTACGACTGAGGCCGATCCCGAGCCGGTCATCGTAACGGAGACCGGTGCATACACGTCGGTCTTCACCGGTTCGATCCAGACGGCAACGGGTTCTCCGATTCCCGATGGAAAGCTTCAGAGCAGCGATGGAGATATTATCACCGTTACCTATCTGGACGCCGATGATGGAACCGGTTCCTCCAGGGTTGCCTTCGATACAGCCGTAACCGATTGCGGTGGACCGATAATCACAGACCTGAAGGTCATCGACATTACAGATCAACGAATGACCATTCAGTTCAAAACGGGAGAGCCGGGAGACACGGTCGTTGAATGGGGTTCTACCCCTAGTCTTGGTCAGACCATCACGCAGCCAGCATTGACGACGACGCATTCAACGCTTCTCAACAAGCTGAGCATGTGCAACACCTTCTACATCAGAGTGTCGAGCACCGATGTGTACGGGAACAGGATGATCGCCGATCTGAACGGCATCCCCCACGTTACTCACACCTGGGATATTCCAGGACTCTACTGGAGAGAAACATTCGAAGGTGATACATCAGGCTGGACGCTCAACGGCGAGTGGCAGATCGGCACTCCGCAGGGGAAGGGTGGAGCTTATGGAAACCCCGATCCAAATGGAGCTTACAATAACAACAAGGCCATGGGAGACGACCTGACCGGAATGGGGAGATTTCCAGGCGATTACGAGCATTACATCACCGAGACCTCGACGAGCCAGACGCTCAATGCGAACTCCTGGACCGGTACAAAGCTTATCCTCTATCGTCAGCTCAACGTCCGGTTCCAGGATACCGCCTCCATAATCGTGATGCATGGAACCAAGGAAAACGAGATTTACAACAACGGCGGACAGGATGTCGTTCAAAACGGTTACTCCAAGACATCGTTCGATGTAGGTGGTCTCGTCGATGGGCAGAATCAGATAAAGCTTCGATTCAAACTCTCTTCCGACATCGAAAGCGCTCCATACGATGATGGGATCTCATCAGGATGGAACATCGACGATATCATCTTCAAGGATGGTACGAAGCCCGATTATGATGCTTGCGGTGGCTGCACAGTGGAGCCTTCTTTCGGGGGAGCCAAGAGCGCGGCGGATAACAGTGCCTGTGGCGCCACGGGCGTTACCATTTCGTGGGATCAGGCATTTGCCTGGGGTACGGGAAGCAGCGGCAGCTATACGGTTTACCGTGACGTGATACCAAGTTTCACACCGTCAGCAGCAAACAGGATCGCTTACGGGATTACCGGTCTTTCTTACGACGATGCATCGGCTCCCACTGACCAGACTCTCTACTATCTCGTGAGAGCGGAGAACAACGAGAGCTGCAGCACCGGTCCGAACAACGGCGGTCTGATGGATGACAACGTGGCCTACGTGACGGTGACTGAGACGACGACCTGGCAGATACCCGAGGAAGTCGTGACCCTGAAGGTGAAGATGGTCAACCACGCTCATGTCCGGTTGTTCTGGGAGGCCACGCCGGGAGCTACAAAGTACCGGATCTATCGTTCAACTTCTCCAAATGGTGTCTTTACCCTCCTCAAAGAGACGGATGGACTATTTTATGATGACCTGAACCAGGGGAACAATGCCACAAACTACTATTATAGTGTGAGAGGCGTCAATCCCTGCAACCAGGAAGGACCGTAATTCTTTTTTTCCTTGACCTCACTTTTCAGCGGAAGTAACATTCTTCAAAATTATCCAGAGGGGCTCTATATGAAGAAGAGTCAATCCGCCTTCTTTTGCCTTTCTATCCTTTTCATGATCGCCCTGCTCATAGGATCGGCTTCCATCGCGAGGGAGAGGATTTCAGTCACCACAGTGGATTTTCTGAAAGGAATGGGTCTGACTGTTAATGGTGCCGGGCCGCTCCTGATAAGAGTGGATGCGGATCGAGACCGCATCATCGTTCCTGACACTCTCAGCAGTTCAATTTCCATTATGGACGGGAAGAGTCATAACTTGGTGAACATTCCGCTGGGCGGAAGAGCTCTCCAGCACCTCAAGGATGAATCGATGACTATTAGCCGGAAGAACGGCGAGATCTATCTCATCGGCACCAGGTCCCTGTTCGTCGTCTCTCCGCAGAATCGATCGGCAAGGATGATCCCGACTGAAGTCCAGTTCGAGTCGGTTGCCGTCAATGACGCGACGGGGAATGCCTTCCTGGCGGGCAGGGAAAGCGGCTCGCTTGGCTTCCTGAGGTCGGGCTCGGACAGGCTCGAGATGCTGAAATGGCAGGAAGGGAGGCAGGAGCTGATGAACCTGAACCAGACGCCCCCTCCCGCAATCCGCAAAGTGGTCTCGGATAATCTGCTGGACAAGGTCATCTCCATCGATGGCTTGACGTCGACACTGCACTTCTTCGATGGGAAGACCGGAAAGAGGCTCGATTCCCGGCCGGTGCAGCTCAGCAGCGGGGGACGCTGGCACCTCGCAGGCTACGATGAAAAGGACCATCACCTTTATCTTGTGACCGAAACCGAGAAGAGAGAGGTGATAGAAGCCGCGAAGATTGGAATCGTCGATGGTAACGACGTCATAGTCAAACTACCAAAATTTACGGAGGGGGTCGGGATCAAGTATAACCCGCTGCGCGATGAGGTATACATCCCGTACGATAACCATCCTTCCGTCCATGTGGTCGATTTTAGGAACGGGGGAAAGGTGAACGAGATAAAGATTCCGGCTTACGGCAACGACGCGAGCGCCATCGATCTAAAAAACGATATCCTGTACATCGGTAGCTGGGCTTTCGGGGAGGTGGATGTCATAGATCTGAGGATGCGAAAGCTGCAGAAGAGGATCCCCGGCCTCGGAATCATACCTCACATGTTCGCGATGGCTTTCAATCCTAACAGCAACCTTATCTATTTTCCAAAAGGGGCAACGGCGGTGAACGGAACGTTCGGTGCAGCAATCAGCGTTCTTGACCCCGTCACCGAAAAGCTCGGAAAGATCCACACAGGATGGGCACCAATCGAGCTGATCGAATTGAAGGAACGAAAGAGCTTCCTCGTCTTCAACTCGGAGAATGAATTCGCAGAGGTCCGCGCCGATGGAAGCTATGAAATGCACAGACTCCCATACGATTATCCTGTACGTGCCATCCACAATCCGGGTGGAGATGTCTATCTATCTTATGGGCCTCATCAGTCATACTGGCCGGTAGTCTACATCTGGGATGCGAAGAACGGCATCCTTACAATCGATAAGAATGACCTCAGCTTCTATGACCGTCGCATCCCTCGCCAGGCGCACAGTATGGCTCTTGATGAGAAAGGGACCCTCTACTTCACGCAGAACAACTGGGGGAAGGAGGAACAGTTCCTTGGCACACTCGAGGATGAGGTGCGGGTCTTCGACGCCGGGAAGAGAATCGCTCTTGGCGATGAGGTCGAAAGGGAAATCACACAGAGACTTCTAAAATTCGATCAGGATCTGAACCGGCTATACCTCGTCAGGGTAGCCGAAAAGGACGAAGACCCGAGCCTGCTCCAGGTCATCGATCCGGTGGAGAAGAAGGTCATTATCAAGATCCCACTCGGGCTCACGGCTTCGGACATGGTCTCAGACGATGAGCATCTGTACATCTCCAACTTCGACTCAAACAGCGTCTCAATCATAAACAAGAAGAGCTTCGAGATACAGGAGATAGAAACGGGAGAAAAGCCGCTCAAGCTCTGCCGTCTGGGATTCAGAGCCTACGTCATCAACCACGGGGACAACACGCTGCAGGAAGTGGCTGAGAAGGGTAAAGTTTATAATATCCCCTACGATGGGTTGCCCGACAATCTCTTTGCCTGGAAGGGGAAGATCATCATCGCATCGCACAGTAACCGGGCGCTCCAGATCATTCAGTTCGACCCCGGAAATGAATCGTTCACTCTGCTCTGTAGAGAAGACTATCCTTACGGAGACATAAGCTTCGATTCGCGGAACGTCTCTTTCTATGTCAGGGGACAGTTCGGGGATGCTCTCTTCAGCATCACGAAGGGAGAAGTGGGCATTGACGGTCGGCTCTGGCTGGCCGATTTCCTCTCTGGAAAACTCTTCATCCTCCAATCTGAGTGAAGCGGACCAACTTGCATTTGTAATCTTCTTATTCCTTTATCTTATCCAGAAGGATGGAGTTGAAGATGAGTTTGAAGGTCGCAGGGGTTGAAGCCCGGAACTGCGGGTTGAAGCCGAACAGGACGAACTGACCCTTTCCCTTCTTGAACCACGCCAGGGCCGGCTTTCTGCCGATCATTGCCTCTTTCTCGCAGTATCCGCTCAGAAGAATCTCCTTCTCAGGAAAGGATGCGATGATTCGTCGGTCCATGTCCAGGTTGGGCAGGGAGGTTGAAAAAACGATTTTTCCTTCGGAAAATAGCCCCGCTCTCTTATCAATGCCGAGCGTGAGAGGATGCTCCTCCAACCAGTCCACTTTAAGAAAGGAACCTGGACAGAAGAACCCCGCTTCTCTGAATTTTTTCGATAGGTCTCTGACTGGAAGCTGAAACTCCTCTTTTTTCTCTTCGCCGAGCGGGATTTTCAGCGTCTCCATGAAGAGCTTTGTCGACCGACCCCACGATACGATGATGCCGCCCTTATCGATGAAGGTCATCAGTGCCTCCATCCCCTTGTCCCCGATCCCCTCAGCGAATTCAGGAGGATAGTCGCTTATGAAGTAGTCTTCATCAGGCTTCCTCTTCCCCTCTTTTAGTATCGCGTCATCCTGATCGGGAAGTAGAACCAGGTCGAACTCTTTTGCAAAGTCAATCTGTTTAAAATCTCCGGGGCGGATGACTCTGTAAGGGATGTGATAGGAATCGAAGAGAAACCTGGTCCAGCCGGCATCCATATCATGGAAATAAGATTCGACGAGAGCTATCCTGGGAACTTTCAATGGTCTTGATGTTGCGCTTACAGGATCTGCGGCAAATACCGGCGAAACGGGTAATCCTTCAAGAAGCTTTTTCATCTCATTGCGGTTCCTGTCTCCAATCGGGACGATAAAGCTTCCTGCCGGAAACTCCACGCCAACGATCTTTACAGATTTCTCCAGGCGTTCAACGCTCATGCCGAGTTCGATAGCTGTGAAAGCTGCCATGAAGCTTTCGTTGTTGTTCACGTTGAAGATGGCGGCGGCCGCCTTCTCCGGAAATTTGCTCCGCAGATGGAATGCGTCGGTAATTTTCTGCAATTTTGATTCAAGATTGCTGGAGCGCTGGTGAGCCTCGATCGACTCGATATCTCTGTGAAGAGGAAGAGACCAGCTCGTAACGTCATAGGGCTTGATGATCTCTCCACCTGGCGTGTAGTGCCTGATGGGGTAAGACTGCCGCTCCATCACCTCCTTGATGAATGGGCGGAATGGTTGAGATAGCGGGATGACTATGTCTCCTTCTCTGAAAGTGCGTTCCCCTGCCTGGACCGGGGCAGAGAGCCGGTAAACATCCACTCCATGCTCCCTGAGAAGATTGACGAGGGCTACGAGTTCGCTCAGATCATGTTGCATGGCGGGAAGAATATAGTAGAAGGGTGGTTCCAGCCTTCCCCTTTCCACTTCTTTCCTGCACAGGTCGTTCCTGAACTTGAGTATTGCCTCTCTGTTCTGGGATGCCGTTCTGAGGATGGAAATGAAGGATTCTACTTCGTACTCCACTATGTCGCTCAGCTTCCACCAGCCTCCTGGCCATGGAAGGGTCATGTTGATGCTCTTCTTGTATTCCGCAAGCCCCTTCCCGGAAGCATTCAATTCAATCGGTTCAACGAATATCGGAGTGGCGACTTTCGCGCTCGCGGCTTCGGTTAGAAAGCCAATGACGTTCTTCCAGAGCGCAGTCTCAGTAGAACCGGGCCAGTAATCGTCGAAGAGATAATGCTGGGAAATCCCCTTGAGCCCTTTCTCCGTCATGTCCTTTGCCAGATTCGAACCGAAGATCCAGACCCAGTTCCATACACCTGCATCGATGTTTTCCGTGATGGGATCGTGGGGCGGCGGAACGAAATACTGCGGACCCGTCGTCCCCATCTGATGCTTCTCCACCATCACCTGCGGGAACCAGTCCCTGTTGTAAATGGCAGCAATTGCCTTCGTATCGCTCTGCGAGAGGGTGATGAAATCCCGGTTGTTGTCATGACCGGTATATTTATGATAGATGCCAGGCATGGAGCTTCCTTCATATTTTGTTCCCTTGTATCTATTGTAATTCTCCACGATCATGTCCATGCCGTCGGGGTTGTGACATGGAACGATCATGTAGACGACGTTATCCAGCCATTTCATCACGACTGGATCGGCGGTTGTTGCCAGGTCGTAAGCGATGAGAGGAAGGGATTGTGTTGGTCCTACCTCGGAAGAATGCATGGATAGCGTGGCAAGAACGAAGACCCTTCCTCTCCTGATCATTTTTTCTCTTTCCGGATCAGGGATGCCAGGATCCAGAGCCAGTCTTCGGTTGATCTCTCTCAACGATTCGAGATTACCGATGTTCTCTTCCGATGAGATAAACAGGACGTAGAGCTTCTTCCCCATGGGAGACGACCCGATCTCCAGCAACGCGACCCGTGGGGAAGCCTGATCGAGCTTCTGAAGGTACTGGATGAGGGTCTCGTAGTCGAAGAGCATCCTGTCAGTGCCTGGTTTGAAGCCGAAGAACCGTTCTGGCCGCTCGACATCGGCAGATACCTGGACAGAGGTCATTACCCCGAGGATGAACAGAAAAACCATGCTCATCCCCCTTGAATATTCTCGGAGTCCTTTCATGTCATGCTCCTAACTGATGAATAGATTTGATGAGAATTATAACAGATTGAAAGAGGATGGGTTTCAGGCTTTTTCCTTCCCTTTTTTCTGGTACTGCCTAACCTGGTGCATGAATGCTTCCAGGCGGGTGAGCGCTCCAGTCTCTTCCTGGCCGTCGTATGCCATGTTCAGGAATGGAATGTTGTCGTGCTCCTCGCGGAACCGCTTCATGATGGCTCCAACTATCGTTCCGGGCATACAGGTGAAGGGCATGACGTTGACCAGACCGGAAACCCCCTTCTTCATGAAATCCACACATTTTCCGACAGAAAGAACGGCCTCTCCCTGGAAGGAATCATCGACGTATGGAGATGCGTACTCCAGCGTTTCCTCAATGGTCGGCTCATGGGCATTGACAATATCTCCCTTAAAGACCGCCTCGAGCTTCTTCATGTCGCTCTTCTGGACCTGGTCTGCAAGGAATATCTTGAAGGCGTTGAAGAAGTGCCTGTGCCTGAAGTTATAACGCTGGGACGTGACGTTCAAGTAGAGGAACCACTCGGCGACCGTCGGCAGCCACACCTCAGCGCCCAGCTTCTCGAGCTGTCGGACTATGTTCTCGTTGCTGAATGGGTTATTGCGAATGTATATCTCTCCAACAAGGCCTATCCTCGGCTTCGAGCCAGCGTCCATAAGCTCGATCTGATTGAAACATGTTCTGGCCTCCTCGAGAAGTTCAAGCAGGCCGGCCAAGCATTTTTTCGGATCATTCTTGCTATCGCGCACGACCTCATAGGTTCTCCGCAGGAAAGAATTGAAGAGCTTATCGGTCACTTCGCGATGGACCTCGTAAGGTCGGGTCTCCCTTAGCTTCTTTTCCAGAAGGTCGATTGCGACGACTCCCTGCCAGGTGATCCGCGTGAAGTTCCTTCCCAGGATCTTCAGGTCCTTATATAGCCGTGCGTTCTGATTCGGGGAGTAGATGGGAACGTCGGGGAATCCGAGATCATCGAGGATCAAACGGTGCAGCCGATGGTACTGCCCGAAGCGGCAGGGGCCGCTTCCGGACGGCATGAAGAAGGCCGAGTGATGACGGTCGAAGTCCGGGCTCTTCACGATGCGCGCCATATCGCCCGCCGTCAGGATGCAAGGATAACACTCTTTGCCAGAGGTCACTTTCCTCCCGAGGAGGATAGAATCCTGATTGGACGGGGCGAAGAGCTGTGCATCAATGTTGCAGGCATGGAACGCTCCGATCAACGCATGAGCATGCTCGGTCATGTAAGGAATGTGGATCTTTCGACTGTAAGCATCCCTGGTGAGGACTAGTGTCTTGGGCTTTCTCTCTTCCTTCTTGCCCCGCTTATGGACGTTCTTCAGGCTGTCCATGAAGGCTTCCAGCCGTGTGATGAGACCCGCATCTGCGCTGTGTTCATCCACCTCGAGCTGCAGGTATGGCTTTCCTCTCATCTTTTCCCGGAAGAAGTGAAGGATGAAAGAATCCGGACCACAGGAAAAGTTGGTGAGGTAGATGGCGTGCAGCCTGGGATCGTCATGCACTATCTCCGCGGCACTGAAGATCTTTTGACCGTACTTCCAGTACATATCCTGCCATTCATCGACGAGATCGACCTCGTCGAGGGAGAGGTAATCCATTGGAATGGCTATTATCCCCAGATCGCGCAGCTTCCTGGGAAGCTCCATGTTCATCCCGGGATCGCAGCCGTTGTATGGTCGACTGATGAGAACCATGGCGTTCTGGCCTTCTTTGAGATTCTTCAGTATTTCCCTTCCGCGTTCTTTCAGAGATGCCTGAAAGCAGTTCAGCGCTCTTGAAGCCGAGCTGAAGGCTTTCTCCGCTTCCTCTCCGCTCTTGCCCATCTCTTGTGCAAGATCTGTCAGAGTGCGCTTAAGATTCTTTTGCGACCAGCTGAAGTGGATAACAGGCGAGAGGAGTCTGACCCCGTTGCTTTCAAAATCGATGGCAGATCGAATTGTATAAGGAATGGCCTGGACGTAAGGACAGCAATAACTCCCCTTCAGCGAGGAGTGTGATAGGGGCATATCGACGATACTCGGCAGAAAGATCGTCTTCACTCCCCTGTCAATCAGATCCTGCACATGACCGTGAGTGACCTTGATGGGGAAGCAGGTCTCCGCGACGACCTTTTCCAGCCCCTTATGGATGAGGCGCTTGTTCGTCTTATCCGAAAAAACTATGCGGAATCCAAGCGATTCGAAGAAGGTTCTCCAGAAAGGCATGAGCTCATGGAAGGTGAGGATCCGGGGAATTCCGATGACCGGCGCATCATCCGGAATGGTTTCAGAGTCGATCCGGGAAGCGTAGAGTGCTTTCTCGCGCTCGGCAAAGAGATCTGGCAATTCTATTCGCTTCTTCCTTCGCTTATGATCAATGTCATACTTCTCGCAGCGGCTGCCATAGAACAGCGCATTCTCCCCTGCGACCGTCACCTGCCGGATCTCGCAGCGATTGGAGCAGTCCTGGCATTCAAAAGTACTGAGTTCGTACGGTCGCTTGCTCAGATCCCACCCTTTGAAATTTGTCCTGTCCGGGTTGCTGTCCATAGCCAGGAGGGCACAGCCGATGGCTCCCATGACCTCATTGTGCTCTGGGACGACAATCTTCTTCCCCGTCACCTTTTCGAAGGCAGCCACTACACCGTTGTTGAAAGCAGTCCCCCCTTGGAAGAAGATATTGTTACCAATCCGCTTGTTACCGACGACTTTGTTCAGGTAGTTGTGGACGATGGCGTAACTCAGGCCCGCAACGAGGCTGTCCGGTTTCGCTCCTCTCTGCTGATGATGGAGGAGGTCCGATTCCATGAAGACTGTGCATCGCTCCCCCATGCAAACCGGATCACAGGCGCTCAGGGCAAGGTTCCCGAACTCCTCCTTGATGGAGAGCCCAAGCTTTTCCGCCTGTTCTTCCAGGAATGATCCCGTTCCGGCAGCGCAGACCTTGTTCATCTCAAAATCTACGATTGCTCCATGGTCGAGCGATATATACTTTGAATCCTGTCCGCCGATTTCAAATATGGTATCGACATGCGGGTCGATGTGCACGGCCGCGGTCGCCTGGGCGGTGATCTCGTTCCGGATCGTGTCTGCTCCAACGTAGTCCCCCGTGAGGTATCGACCAGAGCCTGTGGTCCCGACCGCTTTGATCTCGACGAGATGTCCGATCTCTGTGCCGACCTCGTCCAGACCTCTCCGGATCGCTTCGATCGGTCTTCCGGCTGTCATCAGATAGCGCTTGGAGAGGACATTTCCCTTCTCGTCGATGACGACGACGTTAGTGGAAATGGAACCCACATCGATCCCCAGGTAGGCCGGGATCTTCTGGCCAGCATGAAGATGCATCAGTGGTTGCCAGGTCTTTTCTTTCTTATGATGCTCGGACAGTGAAAGAGGCTCCATGGACATTTCGGACTGGGCCGGCAGGGTAAGGTACTCCCGAAGATTCCCCAGACCCTGGAATGCCTTCTTTGAAGAGCCGCTGTTTTCCATGGTGATGAAGGCCGCGCCGATGGCTCCCATGCAGGCAAAGTACTTTGGAATGATAAATTCGTTTTCTTTCAGTTCCAGGACATCGAGAAAGGCCTTTCGCATACCTGCATTGGCGGCAACGCCCCCCTGGAAGGAGATGGGGCTTATGAAAGGTTTTCCCTTGCCGATGTTGGATTTGAAATTTCGCGCAAGCGCGTAGCAGAGGCCCGCTATGATGTCATAATCTGCGGTAGCACCCTGCTGAAGGTGGATCATGTCACTCTTGGCAAAGACGCTGCACCGCCCTGCAATGCGCGGCGGGGATTTGGATTTAAGGGCGAGATTACCGAACTCTTCGATTGTGAAGTTCATACGGCTGGCCTGCTGATCCAGAAACGAACCAGTCCCCGCGGCGCAGACCGTATTCATGGAAAAATCGACGATCCTGTATTCACCGTTTGAAGAGTTGTTCTCCAGGAGGATAAGCTTGGAATCCTCTCCACCCATCTCTATGATGGTCTTGACCTGCGGATGGAAATGGGCTGTGGATTTGCTCTGAGCTATCACCTCATTGACGAACTCCGCATTCAGGAGCTCGGCGATGAGTTTCCCGGCTGTACCAGTGACCGAGAAACTGGCTACCATTTCCTCCGGAACGCGGGAGAATATTCCGGTCAGAACGCTCAGGGTAGTCTCTAAAGGACGTCCCTTTGTGCGCGTGTAATGTTCTTCGAGGATATTTCTCGCATCATCGATCAGAACAACCTTAGCACTGACCGATCCAACATCCACCCCCACATGAATTCTGTCCTGACTCATCTAAGTCAGCAGCCCCCTGACAAAGAGTTCATATCCAACACCTTATAAAATCAATCTATTATAACAACTGTTTTCGTACCTATGCGGAGAAATGCTCATTCACCCCTCAATAAATTTACCGGACTTTTCCTCTATGGCAACAAAAATTTTTAGGGAAAGGAATTTCAAAGCAATATCATTTATTTTAATTAATGCGATTTTAAAAGCTAAAAGTAGTCATAGAAATCTGAATTTAAATCACCTTTGATATAAAAATCCTGCTTGACAATTAATAATTTCAACATATATGATAGAAAAAATTTCTTAAAGGATAACTTTAAATGGATAGTAAAGAAAATACTCAAAGAAAAGAAAGCTCAAAGAGGCTAAGCCAATTTCTCCTAAGAATCAGATTAGATTCCAACCTTAAACTAAATTTATTACTGTCGCTTGCCAAATTCTTGGCAGCGTCCCAAAATGAGGTGGAAATTGGTTTAGAGAACCCATCCTACCCATCTCCTGAATCATTGTCAAACTGTTTTCATGCTGCTTCCAGTATTTCCGCCCACCCGATGACGATCGGTTCCTTC
>JBFMGF010000096.1 GCA_040752675.1 Acidobacteriota bacterium | reverse complement strand
TTCCATAGCCGGTGGGAAGAATGATTTTCTTTCTCTACTTCATCCGGCAACAGCAGGAGAAGAGTTTTTCCTGCGACCTGGAAACGAATCGGTACCCTCGTGCCGTCCCTATCAAGAGAGCGGGCTAAGGTAAAAGATCTACCCTTCCCACTTAGCTCCTGGCTCGGGTAATGATGTATTGACCTTGCATTGTCATACGAGTAAGATGTTATGCAAAAGTCGCCGAGCATGATTATCAGGGGGCCTGAATAATGAGATGCCCTCAATGTCAATTCGATAATCCGGAAAGTGCATTCTTCTGCACGAAATGCCGAACTCCCCTCCATCCAGGCAATGAACAGGATTTCACTCAAAAAATGACGGCCCGATTGCTTCTGAATGGGCAGAGTTCAGGAGCACTTTTCGTCGGCAGGTACCGTATCATCCGGGAGCTGGGGAAAGGAGGGATGGGGATTGTCTATGAGGCGGAGGACACAAAGCTCAAACGCACAGTCGCACTCAAATTCCTGCCCCCGGAACTGACAAGTGATGCGGAAGCGCGGGAACGGTTCATCATCGAAGCCCAGGCTGCATCAGGCCTCGATCATCCCAACATCTGCACAATACACGAGATAGACGAACTGGAGAAAGGCCAGATGTATATCGCTATGACTTGCTACAGAGGCGAAAGCCTGAAAGAAAAGATCAGGAGAAAACCTCTTGACCTGAAAGAAGCCATTCATTTAGCCATTCAAATAGCGCAAGGGTTGAACAAGGCTCACGAACAGGGAATCATTCACAGGGATATCAAACCGGCGAATCTTCTCATCACCGAGGACAACCTTGTAAAGATCGTTGATTTTGGATTGGCGAAACTCGCAAGCCGCGCAAAGATGACACGCACAGGAACTGTCATGGGAACCGCAGCTTATATGTCTACAGAGCAGCTCCGCGGGAAATGGTGGATCAGAGGACTGACATCTGGTCATTCGGGGTTGTCCTCTATGAAATGGTCACCGGCAAGCTTCCTTTCAGAGGTGATCATGAGCAGGCGATTATCCATTCCATTTTGAATGACAAACTCCTGCCTCTTCAGCATTTCATCCCTGATGCGCCTCTTGAGTTCGAGGATATCATCAATAGATGCCTGGCGAAGGATCCAGCAAAGAGATTTGCTTCGACTGCAGAGTTGCTTAAAGCCCTAATGGATTTCAATTCAAAGATCTTTCCCGGCATTCCTCTCGTTACAAAAAAACATTTCTTTCAGAGCACTCTCGATAAAATTCTCGTTGGAACTGTTGCGGCTATCCTCGTCATCGCTGCTGCAGTGATCGTCTGGCTGTCAATCCAGCCTGGCCTATCGTTCAATAAGAACGACAAACTCCTCATTGCCGATGTTGAAAACAGGACAGGAGATTCTGTGTTCGATCTTGCGCTGAGAACAGCCATTGAGGCTGACCTGCAGCAGTCATCCTATGCGAGCATCTTCGATAAAGGCCAGGTTGCGGAGACGCTTCGTTACATGCGAAAGGATTCATCTGCTCCAATAGACGAAGAGCTGGGAAGTGACATATGCCGTTTTGCAGGAGTTCGGGCTTTGATACTGCCGAAGATCATATCCGCCGGCGATGCTTATGAATTACAGGCGATCCTGATGGATCCTATTCGGAAGCGATATGTAGACAGGATCCGCGTCACCGCTCGGGGAAAGGAAGAAGTCCTCCTTCACGCGGTTGACGATCTGGCACGAAAGGTCCGTTCCCGACTCGGTGAGACGATCGATTCGATTCAGGAGGCAGACATTCCTGTCGTCAAAGTGACCACTTCTTCGTGGGAAGCGCTGAGATATCTGACACTGGGGCAGACAAAGTGGCATGAAGGGAAATTATCTGAAGCAGCAAAATTTTTTGAGCTGGCTCTTGAGAAAGATCCGCACTTTCCCACGGCACGGGGATCTCTCGGACTGGTACTCATTCAGTTCCTCAATCAGAAGGAAAAAGGGAAGGAGATGTTGCGCCAGGCTTTACTTGATGCCGAGGGAATTCCCCAGCAGGAATATCTCATGATCAGAGCTGCCAATAAGCAATTTGTTGATGAAGACCTCGATGGGGCGCTTGCGGAATACCGTATGATTAACGAGCTCTATCCTGACATTTTCACTGCATACAATAATGCAGGACTGATTCTGAGGAGCCTCGGCAGGCTGGAGGAGAGTGTAACGATGTTCAAAAAAGCGATTGAACGGGCGCCACACAACAGTCTTCCTCTTTTTAATCTCTATTTCACATACATGCAGTGGATGAAAGATCCAAAGGCTTCTGAAGAAGCGGCAAGCCGCCTGCTTGAACTGGATCCACAGATGTCTCATTTCCTGACCATGCATGGCTGGAGTCTGGTGGCGCAGGGAAGATTCTCTGAAGCCATCGAGGATTACAGAAAAGCATGGAAGATTGAACCCCAACATCCTTATGCCCTCCCAAACCTTGCGCATCTGCTGCTAGCAACCGGCTCCGCAAAGGAAGCTGTTCCTCTGTATCAGAATATGCACGAACTTACTCTCAGCGGAAAGTTCGCAGGACAACCTGCAAAGAGCGGCTTCGATCTTGCCTTCGCCATGAATCAATCCGGTGATATTGAGGGAGCTAAAAAGATCGCCGCTGAAGGAGAAGAAATTCTCCTGAAGAAGGTTGGCAAAACTCCATTCACAAGCGGGAATTTTCTCATCATGGCACAGCTTGAGATCGTTGGAGGAAGGATGGAAGAAGCGAAATCGCATCTGAGCAGGGCTCTTTCGATGGAAATAAAGGATCCGCAGACGCTCGCGAATCTGGCTGAAGTCTATGCGCTGCTCGGTGAAGATACGAAAGCTATTGAAACGCTCAAAAGGGCCCTCGATTCAGGGTACCCTGACTTTTTCTTTCCCCTCATATTTCCTGCTTTCCAGTCGATTCGAAACAACCCGGACTTCAAGGCCCTGTTCAACATTTCTGACATTACTTGAATTGGACAGACAAACTTTAACTGATCTTCTACAGTCGAAAAAATTAAGTTCTGTAATTTCAAATAGACACATAAATTCAAAAAGACCTTGGCACTACCTTTTGGGGATTTTCGGGCATCGATTCAATAATGACGTGGGTTTAGTGCTCTTCACCCCCTCTATACTGTAGAAGATCTGCTTGGCCTTGACCATTTCTTCCGCAAATACAGGGAAGGGCAGAATGCTATTGAAGAGAATTATGAAGAAGCCGGTGAGAAGCCTGGAGGATCGCTTTTCTTTTCTTCGGCGTGGTGGCGGATGTCTTTCCCGGCGATCATGTAGATAACATCCTCGGAGATATTGGTGGCGTGATCGGCAATCCTCTCCAGATTCCTGGATATGAGAATAAGGGGAAGGGCCGTCGCAATAGTGGAGGGATCGGAGATCATATAAGTGAGAAGCTCCCGGAAGAGCTGGTCCTTCAAGCCATCCACGTCGTTGTCCCTGAGGATGACGTTCCTTGCCAGAATGGGGTCTCCCTTCACGTAGGATTCCAAGGAATCCTTGACCATCCCTTTGGCGGTATCGGCCATCCTTGGGATATCGATGAGAGGCTTCAGGGGCGGATATTTCAGAAGAATGATGGTATTCTCTGCGATATTGACCGCCTGGTCCCCAATACGTTCCAGCTCGCTTCCAATCTTGATGGCGGCGATGAGGAATCGCAGATCGTGAGCCACGGGCTGATGAAGGGCTATCAGCTTCAGACTCCTGTCATCGATCTCAATGTGGAGATCGTTGACCTTCTCCTCATGGACAAAGACATCACTGCATAGCTCCTCTTTCCTCATGCTCAGAGCGTAGATGCTCTGGTGTATCATCGTTTCGGCAAGCCCTCCCATATAAAGGACTCTTTCTCTTAACTCCTTCAGATCCTCTTCAAAGTGTCTGTCCATTCTTCTCCTCGATCTTTAGTTTCTAATTTATCGAGCATCATCCGAATCTTCCTGTAATGTAATCCTCCGTGCGTTTATCCCTTGGTGTCGTGAAGATGATCGGTGTCTCGTTGAATTCAATGAGTTCCCCGAGAAGGAAAAAGCCAGAGTAATCCGAGATTCTTGCCGCTTGCTGCATATTGTGTGTCACTATGACGATCGTGTACCCCTTCTTCAGAGAATTTAGCAATTCCTCGATCTTCGCCGTGGCGATGGGGTCCAGTGCGGAACATGGCTCGTCAAGCAGAAGAACTTCCGGTTCGACGGCGAGGGCCCGGGCGATGCAAAGCCTCTGCTGCTGCCCGCCGGATAGGGCGAGGGCGGAATGATCCAGTTTGTCGTGGACTTCCTCCCAGAGAGCCGCTTTCTTCAATGTCTCCTCCACGACACTGCTGAGGATCTTGTAGTCTCTCTCTCCGGATATCCTCAACCCGTAGGCGACGTTCTCGAAAATCGATTTGGGGAATGGATTGAACGATTGAAAGACCATTCCCACCCGTCTTCTCAAGGAAGGAACGTCGATCCCGTTTCCGTATATGTTTTCGCCATCCAGGAGAACCTCTCCTTCCACCTGAGTCTCAGGAATCACTTCGACCATTCGGTTGAGCGTCCTGATGAAAGTGGACTTCCCACAGCCTGAGGGACCGATGAGAGCCGTTATCTTCTTCTCGGGAATCAGAACGCTGACGTTCTTAACCGCGCGGAAGTTCCTGTAGTATACATTGAGAGATTTCGTTTCGATCTTAATTCTTTCTTTGTCTATCATCGGTTTTCTTATTTTAACGCGCCTCTCTTCCTTCTGATATGGGCTCTAAGAAAAATAGCGCTGAAGTTCAGAGTAAATGTCAACAAGAGCAGGATGAGCGTCGTCGCATACTGAATGGGGAGTGTGGCATCAACGTCAACGGACTGTGTGGACATGATGTAGATGTGGTAACCGAGCTCCATGAACTGATCGCTCAAGGAAGAGGGAAGCCTGGGAAGAAAATAGGCGGCTCCCGTGAAGAGGATAGGGGTGACCTCTCCTGCTCCGCGGCTGACGCTAAGGATCGCTCCTGTCAAAATCCCTGGCAGGGCCTGCGGAATGACTATGTGGCGTATCATCTGCCACTTCGTAGAGCCAAGCGCTAAGCTTCCCTCCCTGTGTTCCTTTGGAATGCTCCTCAGCGCTTCCTCGGTGGAGACGATGACGACCGGCAGGGTGAGGAGAGCCATCGTCATGGAAGCCCACAGGAGACATGGCTGGCTCCACTTCATCTCATGCCCCAGGATCCAGTCCGCACCCCATCCGACGAACTGGACAAAAAAGCCCAGTCCGAACAACCCGAAGACGATGGAAGGGACTCCTGACAGGTTATTGACGGCTACCCTGATGACGCCGCTAAGCCGGGGAAACCCCGAGGAATACTCGTTCATGAAGATGGCTGTTATGATTCCTATGGGAAGAACGAAAATGGTCATTATCAGGACGAGTGCGAATGTGCCGAAGATGGCGGGGAAGATTCCTCCTGCAGTCATTCCCTTTCTGGGAGGTTGAAAGATGAACTCCCAGCTCAATTGAGCCCACCCCCCTGTGATGATGTTACTCATGACGACGATGATGATAGCGGCAATGATGAGAAAGCAAAACCCTGTCAGGATCTTGACGGTGATATCTATCGATTTTCCCTGGACCATCTGTTATTTCCCTTTAAGTTTTTTGCTAAGTCTGGCGATATAGAAAGAGGAAAGAAAATTAAGGCCAAAGGTTATGATAAAGAGTATAGAGCCGATCAGGAAGAGGACCCGGTAATGGGGGCCACCGAAGACCACTTCGGCCATTTCCGCTCCAATTGTGGCTGATAGAGTTCTTGTGGAGTCGAAGGGATTCAGGGAGATAATGGCTGCATTCCCGGTTGCCATGAGGCATATCATCGTTTCTCCAACGGCTCTGCCGAAGCCGAGAAGGATTGATGCAGCAATACCGGGAAAGGCTGCCGGAAGGATAACCCTCAGGATCGTCTGGTAGGGTCTGGCGCCGAGGGCCAGACTGGCATCTTTCATTGCCCTCGGAACGGAGTTGATGGCATCCTCGGCGATTGTGAAGATGATGGGAATCATGGCAAAGGAGACCCCCACTCCTCCCACGAAGGCGTTCAATCTGTACGTGGAGCCGGTCAGATCCTGGACAAGGCTTGCAAGAGCAGTCAGCGCGAAGAAGCCGATGACCACGGAAGGAAGCCCGGCAAGGATCTCGATGAAAGGCTTGATGGCTTCCCTGTAGAATCCCCTGGCGAACTGGGAGGTGAAGATGGCGGCGAGGATTGCGATAGGCGACGAGACGATGAGCGCTATCAGCGAGATTTTAAACGTTCCTGTGAGAAGCGGGAGCATGCTGTATTTTGGCTTTTCTGAAACGGGCTGCCAGATCTTGTTGATGAATAGGTTTTCGAGGCTGACTTCCTTGCGCGCTTCTCGGTCATAGAGAAGGGGAATGGTCTCCTTGAAGGTGAAGACGAAAATGAGGATGATGGCAAAAATGGCCGTCATGGAGACGACTGCGATCCCCTTCTCGATGAAGAATTCAACTAACTTTCTCCTGAAAAGGAAAACTTCTTTCGCTCTTTTCATGACTTTCTTTTCCATCCTCATCCCCCTGAATTGACGCTCATTATAATAGAACTGTAGCTGCATCAACCATTAACTGTACTTATCTATCTGACATCTTAAAAGATTTTTAAGATGATGCGCGATATTAATGAACAGGAAAATAGCCTACTTCCGTGACGATCTTCTGCCCCTCGGGAGATAGTGCCCAATCCACAAAGTTCTTGATGATTCCTGATGGCTTATTCCTTAGATAGAAGTAGAGGTCGCGGCTGATTGGATAGTTCCCGGAGCTGACTGTTTCGAGGTTCGGCTCATACCCCTGGCTCGATGCGTCTTTCTTCACCCTGCAGAACTTGACCCCTTTGGCGTAGGCGACTCCACCGTATCCTATACCGTGCATGTCCCTTGAAATGGCATTGACGATGGCTGCTGTTCCAGGCAGAGTCTGGGCGCCGGCATGGTAATCCTCCCCTTTAAGGACGTTATCCTTGAAGAAGACGTAAGTTCCAGAATTGCTTTCCCTCGAGTAGAGAATGATCTTTGCGTTCTCACCCCCGATATCCTTCCAGTTGGTGATTCTTCCGGTGAAGATATCGCGGAGTTGCTGGAGGGAAAGCTCGGCAACCGGGTTGCTCGCATTCAGGTAAATAGCGATCCCGTCTTTGGCAACGGAGATCTCCACACCGGTAGTGTAAAAGCGATCCCGGAGCTTCTTCTTCTCACTATCCTTCATCGGCCGAGAGGCGTTGCAGATGTCGGTCGTGCCGTTGATGAGGGCGGCGATTCCCGTTCCCGAGCCTCCTCCTGTCACCTGGAGCGTGATATCAGGATGATTATCCATATATATTTCTGCCCACCGCTGCGCCAGGATGACCATAGTGTCAGAACCTTTCATTGTGATTACATTCTTGGCTGCATGGACGGCACTTCCGCTCAAGAGTAACAGCACAGCCGCAAGAAGGATGGCTGCCGTTACCATAAATATGCTTCTTAAGTTAAACATTTTTTGCCTCCTAATGATTTTTGTTAACATAAATTAGAGCGTCTGTCATCAGAATTTGTACTGAATTCTGAAGGTGAAAACGTTATTGTCAACCTTGAATCCCTCTTTTTCCCTCGGCATCTCATAGGCGAAGGTAAGCTTCAGATTCGCATCCCAGTAGAAGAGCCATGCGGGTATGTATGTCATAAGTTCATCATCATCGAGGTTGGTATCAGGATCCCAGTTGTCCACCCGGAAGGCGAAGGCGTTTCTCTTGCCTAAGTTCTGGACAAAGAGGGCATACCACCCCTCGACATCCTTGCCCCTGTTCTTCCCCTGGATGTACTCGGCTTTGAATGTGCCGCCTCCGGCGCGCGGAATCTCGAAATACCACTGGATATCAGTGCCGTATCTCTCCTTGTCGTACTCAATGTCGGGTGTTGCAGGTTTCGGGTCGATCGTCTTGTATTCTCCCTCATCTATACTTCCGTCATGATCCGCATCGTACCAGGTTGTGCTTCCCGGCGTGGCGGCTCTGCCGACGACAAGTTCCTCTCCGGAATATCCAGATAATCCAAATCGTATCTTCCCGAAGTCCGCGCCTAACCTCGCGACGACATCCTTGTTGTTGTCCGGGTCTTGCCAGGTGAAGGTTTTATCCTCAACCCCTGTTCCGTTGAAGAGCCCGATCTGATAGTCGAACTTCTTAATCTCTCCGGAGAACTTGATCCCTCTGTCCCTTTCTCCCGGGAAAAGCTCTCTGATGACCTTTGCCCTTTCCGGCATCTCTCTTTGGGAAGAGGACTGAAGGATCTCATATCCGAAAGGCCACTTGAACTGACCGAACGTCAGTTTGAAGTAATCGGCGGCTTTGAGCTCGACGTAAGCGTCCTTGAGGGTAACCTTATCCTTTGCCGCGTCGATCTGAAGAACATACTTGGATTTCTTCGTGGCGTCGAATTCCACTTTCACTCGACCTCTCCTGATGAGGAAATTATCGTAGTTGGCCGGTTTTCCCTTACTGTCAAGCCCTTCTTCCGATTCCTGGTGGTTCTCGTACTGGGCCTGGATGTATCCCGAGATCTTGATCTTCTTCATCTTCTCCACATCGGTCTTGATTTCGGAAAGAGTTTCCGAAAGCCCTTTGATCTCATCTTTGACCTCTGCAATCTCTTCCTGTGTCGTATTCTTTTCCGGCTGATTCTCACCCTGCAGCTCCTCACCATGCAGACTATCCTCAGGAAGATCTTCTCCCTTTAGATTTGCTGGAAATGCAAGAAACGCTGCGATTAGCATCATCAGGAAAAGTAACCATGTTCCTTTTGCTTTCATTTTGCCTCCTTCTTTATTCAAAGCTTTTCTCATTTTTCATAAGCTAATATAAAGGCGGAGAATTAACAAAACATGAAGGGCATGTTAAATCTATGTTAAATATGATGATTCCGTTAATGCAGTTTGAATAATTTAACTTTTAGGGCTTACACATTTCGTCATTGCGTGAGTTTTTCGAGGACTTCGGTCAGGATGGCGATGGATCTTTTAAAGTCGTGGAGGTCGATGGATTCGGAAGAAGTGTGGTCGAGGCGCGAGTCGCCAGGACCATATGTCACGATCGGGCAATTCCAGATAGGACCTAGGATGTTCATGTCCGATGTTCCAGTTTTTAGTTTGAAGCGGGGACTCCCGCCGCTGGATCTTATCGCCGAAAGAAACGCGCGCACGAGGTCGTTGTTCTTATCGGCGCGGAAAGAAGCTGTTTCCGCAAGGAAGGAAATATCCGCGCCGTCTGCAAGTTTCTTCACCTTATCTTTTAGTTTCTGAATGTCTGTTTGAAGCGGAAGGCGAACATTGATGCGAAGCATCGCCCCTTCCTGGAAACCATCCGCTTCTGATCTCATTTCCAGCAATACAGGTTGCAGCTGATCAAAATGACGGCTTTTGTCTGAGTTGACATCGAGAGTGTATCTTTTAAGCCGTTGCCAGAATGTAACAGCTTCCTCGCAGGGTGGTTGGATCAGAGCAGCGCTGTGCGATGTCATCTTCCTGAGTGTATAGTCGAACAACAGGCTTCCCCTGTATCCCATGGTCAGGCAATCCCATCCTCCCGGCTCTCCGATGATGCAGAAATCGGGTTTATATTGTGTTCCTGCAAAATGAGCTCCTTTTGATGTTGGATATTCCTCCTCCACGGCTCCGATGACGATGATCTTCCATCCCTCGCGGTAACCTGCCCGGGCAGCGGCGCCGATGAAAGCGCAGAGTGGGCCTTTCGCATCGACCGCTCCCCGGCCGTGCAGCCGGTCACCTTCCCGCCTGACCTCGATGAAGCCGGCGACAGTGTCGATATGGCTCAGAAGAACGAACTCACGGCTCCCATGCCCAAGGATGCCGGTGGCATTTCCTGCATCATCTCGGAAGGCATCAAATCCTGCCTCTTGCATCTGAGCCACAAGGTATCCAACTGCCTCTTCCTCATTTTGAGAGGGGCTGTAGATTCTCAGAAGACCATCAAGGAGTTCCACTTCATTCATGACGATTCTCCTCAACTACTGGACTTCCTGTTTTGGGGAGAACTTCTTCCAGTTTAGCGGCTACGATCTCCAGGTCCCTTCTCTCTATGACGAGCGGGGGCAGCAGGCGCAGGACATTCGGACCTGCAGGAAGCGCAAGCACTCCATTGTCCATCAAAGCCTGAAGTATGGGAGTCACCTTCATTTTCAGCTCGATTCCTATCATCAGCCCCATGCCTCTTATTTCCCGGATGAGCGGAGATCTTATGCGCGCCAGCCGGTCGAGCATGAATCTTCCAAGCACCGCGGCCTGTTCCGGGAGATTCCTGCGAATGATGAAATTCAGCGCCGCCCTGGCTGCGGCACAGAGGACGGGGTTCCCACCGAACGTGGTTCCGTGCATCTGTGGTTCCAGCGGCCGAATCTGGTCGCTGATCAGCACGGCTCCCATGGGCAGCCCACCCGCGAGAGATTTGGCAACCGATACAAGATCAGGCGAGATGTTGAAGTGCTCCAGGGCAAACATCTTTCCGGTCCTGCCGAACCCCGTCTGCACTTCATCGATAATCAGAAGGGCACCCCGCTCCCGGCAGAGTTTCTCAATCCCATGGATGAAATCCATATAAACGGGGCGAACGCCCCCTTCTCCTTGAACGACCTCTGTAAGAACTGCTGCCGTCTTTTCACCTATCAGCTTCTCTGCTCTATCAAGATTGTTGAAGGGGATGTGTCTGAAGTCCGGCACGAGAGGTTCGAAGGGCTCGCGATACTTAGGATCCCATGTTGCGGAAAGAGCTCCCATGGTGCGGCCATGAAAACCTCTCATCATTGCGATGATCTCCGTTCGTTTTGTGTGGTAGCGGGCGATCTTGATGGCACCTTCGACAGCTTCTGCGCCGGAATTGCATAAGAAGATCCGGTTGATCCCCAAAGGAGCGATCCTCACAAGCCGATCCATAAGCGCTGCCCTTTGATCGTTGAAGAAGAGCTCTGTTGCCACAGTTAATCGGGCAATCTGATCTTTAACAGCCTGGATCACTTCAGGATTCGCATGGCCGACGTTGGCGCTTCCCTGGCCTCCAACACAATCGATGTACTCTCGTCCTTCACTGTCCCAGAGACGGGCTCCCTCTCCGCGAACTATGGCGATGGGTCTCTTGGAATAAACTCCACTTGCAAATTTTGATTCCAGGCCGATGATCTCTTCAGTTTTCATATTACTCGATGATGGTGCCTCTGCCTTCGAGTGCACGCTGGATTGGGTGTTCGATACGTCCATCGGCAAAGATGACCTGTTTGACACCCAGGTCGAGAGCTTCGGATGCTCCCAGAACTTTCTTCTTCATTCTTCCTTCCGCGAAGGAGATGGAATCTGTGAGGTTCCGTTTTTCGATACGTGCTATTAGAGAAGATTCATCCGGAAAATTTCTCATCAGGCCAGGGACGTTCGTCAGGATCACAAGCTTCTCCGCATGTAACGTTCCGGCGATCACTGCTGCCGCACGATCCCCATCCACGTTCATTGCTTCTCCCCGATAGCTGATTCCAACCGGCGCGATGACGGGAAGGTATTTCATATTCAAAAGCGCAAGCAGCAAAGCGCCGTTCACCCTTTCGACGCGCCCGGTGTAATCATCCCGGAGGATGCGTTGCCTTCCATTTTCGATGATGCGTACCGTCTCCTTGCGCGTTCCCTCCATCAGTCTTCCACTGAGCCCGCTCAAGCCCATGGCATTCACGCCGAGCCGCTGTAACCGTTCGACGAGGAGAATGTTCACCTTGCCCACTGAAGCCATGGCGAAGATCTCCAGAGTGTTGCGGTCGGTACGGCGCCAGGTGAAGCCTTGCGTGGAAGTCAGATGCTGTGAGGGATGACCGAGTCTACTGCCGAGTTCATCGGCTTCTCTTCCCGCTCCATGTATGAGAACAAGGTGCATCCCTGCCTTCCACAACGAAGCAAGATCATCGCAGACGAAATCGAGATCGATCCCCTGCGAACCACCCACCTTGATGACGATCACCCCTTCCGTCACTTCTTCTCATCCTCCTTTATAGGATATCCTGTTGAGGAGTTCTCTCAATTTTCGTTCCTCAATAATTGCAACTTTCAGAAGCATTGAACTTATGCGGTACAGGATCTGGAACTCTTTCCCCTTCGATCCACGGCCTTTGCAGCGACCAATCCGGGCTCGCAGGCGGGGAATACTAACCTCAAGAATCAGGAAACTCCTCTAAATGGGATGAAGGCCAGGGAATTCCAGCCCGGCCCTCTCCTCAAATCCGCACATGAGATTCATGCACTGGACGGCAGTTCCCGCCGCCCCTTTCATCAAATTATCGATCGCGCAGAGGCAGACCATGCGGCCTGTTTCCGTGTCGAGTTCGAATCCTAAGTCGGCGTAATTCGATCCCGCAAGGATCTTTGGTTCGGGTACCCGGTGAATGCCCGTTCGCTCCTTCACGATGCGAACGAAAGGTTCCTCATGGAATACGGAACGATAGATTTTCCACAGCTCTTTATCGGTAAGGCGGTCCTTCAGAAAGATATGTGCTGCCGCGAGGACTCCCCGAACGACGCCTACCGATGTGACGGTCAGATGAACGTAATCGAGTTGAAGCTCCTGCTCCACTTCCGCGGCATGCCGATGCCCTGTGAGAGAGTATGTCCGTATCGCTCCGGCCCGTTCCGGGTGATGAGAACCCGGACTCGGACTGTTTCCTCCTTCGCTCGATCCGACCTTTATATCTACGATAATCGGTTTATTCCGGTCAATGAGATCCGCTCGCACGGATGGGAGCAGAGCGAGGATGCTCGCAGCGGCGTTGCAGCCGACGCTGCTGATGTAACGCGCTTCACGGATCTCCTCGCGGTGGAGTTCAGGGAGCCCGTAGACGAACCGGTCCAGCCATGAGGGAGCCTGATGAGCCCCGTACAATTTTTCATAAAGGCTCAGATGTCGCAGCCGGAAATCGGCCGAGAGGTCGATAACCTTTAAGGCCAGAGAAGCAAAATGTTCGATGTTCTTCTGCGCTTCACCGTGAGGCAGTGCCAGAAAGAGAATGTCGCAGGATTTCAGTTGATCCGGTGATGTGTACTTGAGAGTGGTCTGTCTCCGGAGATTTGGATGCGTCTGATAGACATATTCTCCAGTGTGGGATTCCGAAGTGACCTGAGTGATCTCCACATACGGATGGTGGAGAAGTATCCGCAGAAGTTCTCCTCCCGTATAACCCGAAGCACCAACGATTGAGACTTTCATAGCTAGAGATTCTGCATTCCGTGACAGATTGCCGCAGATTACT
>JBFMGF010000095.1 GCA_040752675.1 Acidobacteriota bacterium | reverse complement strand
TTCATAAAAATTACATCACTCGAAGTTTGTCGATCTTTTTCAGGGCAGTTTCGAACTGCTCCCGATAATGATAATCCTGAGGTAAAGCCAGGATATTCTGGCTCCCCTTCTTGGTCAGCTTGGCTGGCAAGACCAAGAAATCCGTTCGGATAGTCTCCAGGGTTGTATAAAGATGCTCTTTGGGAAGGCACAATCTTTTGAACCAATGAACGATGTTGTAAGCAAAAAGAAGTATCTGGAAGAAGGCCACATTGGCGATCCAATCGTCCGTTGGAATCTTGCCCAAAGGATAATCGTAGAGGAGTTCTTGGATATTTTTCTCTATGGTGGCTCTCTTGGCATAGAACTCCCAGACCCTCCAGGGATGGGCCTTCAGATTGGTGACCAGGACATGGTAGACATACTTTCGATCTTTGAAAAGCGTCAGCGGTTTGGCCTCGATGGGGTCTTCTGGAATGGGGCGTCGCACCACAATGAATCGATGAGCGGTATTCCACCGGAATGGCTGATATCGGAATTCCCCGGCTTCCCAACCATGAGAAAGCTTTTTGAAACGACACGCTCTTGCTCGAGATTTGATCGTAGCATGTTCCTTGGCCACAATCGCATAGCCACATCCAGCCGAGTCGAGGTACTCGATGACCCTTCGGCAAAAGAACCCTGAGTCGGCTCGAATCCGAATCCGGGATCGGGTAATATGCTTGGGAGCTTTGGCGAAACAGCGCTTGAGGAATGGCACAGCTCCTGTACTGGTCGCTGCATCTCCTGGCCTCAGGCTCCCATGCCAGAACTCCTGGAGATGCGCCTCGAAACACAAAAGGGGATGATAGGAGCGTCTGCCCCGTTTCTTGGGATTGTATCCTGCCCTGGCGAACTGTGTTTACTTCTCAAAATAATCTATTCCTATAGAAAAATGATTGTCAATAGGGAATGAAGGGGAAGAAAAAGCTAATTCGCAAAGCCCTTGCGGGTAATCCTGGTGAGCTGCTCACGACTGATGGCACGTCTTTCCGATCTTTTGGCAATCGCTGCGCGGTGATTTTCCGGAGGCTGACCAAAACCTTCAAGGAAGCCCTCCGGGGCCAGCTTTATGAGGTCACCAAAAGGCTATCCGGCCGTTCGAATGTTGAGAAATCATGGTGGTGGTCTAAGGAAGTCACCCATCCTCCTGGCAGGCCTTCTGAGCTTCGCTCCCGAAATCAAAGAATAAATCAATCTCTTTTGATGATGAATTCTGTCTTGATTGATAGAGAAGTATGGGGACTCTGTTCCCCTTTGACGGGGATGCTGGAATGGAAGGTCAGCTGGCTCAGTGATACACTTCCTTTCGGTGACCTACTTTGACCACCGCTGGAAGATTTTTTGTAATCCTTCTTTGATCCTGGCGTAATATAGGGTGTGACATGAAAGAATCACAGATCATTTCTGCTGTTCAGGACTGTCTCAATGGAAAGAAAGAATCTTTTGGTCACATCGTGGAGGTCTTTCAGAACCCGCTCTTCCGGTTCTGCTTTCACCTTCTGGGTTCCACAGAGGATGCCAGGGACGCTCTATCGGAGGTCTTCATGAAAACGTTTTCATCCCTCGCGCGCTACGATCAGAATCAACCCTTCTCCGGCTGGATCTATCGGATTGCTTACAACCATTGCATGGATCACCTCAGAAAGAGGAAGCGGGAAAAGGCATTTCTCCAATCCCAGCGCTCTCTTTCCCGTTCTCGCTCTTCGTTCCTGCCGCGCACGGAGGCCCACGACCTGAAGAATTTAGAGATGGAGAGAATGACCCGCGCCTTGAAAAAGCTTCCCGCCAGGTACCTGAGCTCCCTACTTCTTCGATATCACCTTGATCTTCCCTATGCCGACATTGCCCGGATCATGAATGAGCCGATCAGCACCGTTAGAATTCTGATTTTCAGAGGCAAGAAGGAATTAAGGAAAATCATGACTCAAGAAAGATGGAAATGATGGAGATCATCCATGAAATGTATTGATGAAAAAATCTACTCCGCCTATCTGGATGAAGAAGTGAATGAGAAGATGAGAGAAGCAATCTCTTCCCATCTGGAGTCCTGCCCGCGTTGCCGCGCCCTCGTGGAAGGTCTCAAGAGGGAAAATCTCATGATGAGGGAAGCCTTCCAGATCCCCTTGCCGGAGATCCAGCTCGTGGAAGAGCTCAAGGAGCGCATTCAAGCGATGGAAACTCCAGTGATCATCAACGGGAAGCGGTTCTCCACCACCCTTTACTCGTTGTTGATCCTTTCAGGGATGATTGTTCCCCTTCTTGCGGTTCATCTCTTTTCAGGTTCTGTGGAGGATTTTTTGGGGCCATTTTCCTTTATCGCATCACCCATATCCCTTCTCTTCAATGCCTTTCACCTGTTCAAAGATATCATCCTGAGAACCACCTTGATCGACATGGTCAGGCTCTTTTTACTTCTCTTCCTGCCGGTTCTGATCGTCGCCTTCTGGTTGAGCTTCTTTTTCAGGAAAAGGTACGAACCAATACCGCCATAAGGAGGATGTAAAAAACGTTCAAGCATTATTGTGAAACGACACTGATTTGAACCTCTCATGAATAAAATTATTCATATTCGATGGATGAGCAACCATTTTAGAAGCAGTTTGACATGGCTGTGATCAACTGTATTTTTTTGAGTCAACATCTTAAAAGTGTTTTAAGATAATTTTTCTGGTTGAAGGTTAACTTCATTCATGATGAAACTTTGGTAAATTTTATAAAAGCATCGATAAAACAAAGCTTTTTGGCACTTAAGAAATTTATATTTGATGGGGAATTTTTAAATTTTTTGCCAAATTTCAGCAACA
The DNA here is from genome assembly GCA_040752675.1 of Acidobacteriota bacterium. NCBI lineage: Bacteria > Pseudomonadati > Acidobacteriota > Acidobacteriota bacterium. The sequence goes on along the minus strand of JBFMGF010000095.1, from coordinate 16,248 downwards.
ATTATGGGAGATCTGAAATGAAAAAGATATTGATTCTCAACCTGACCGTATTTATTTTGATCCTGGCCCTTTCAGCCACCATTCAGGCTTCGACTCACAAAGGGGATCGATATGTGACTGTTCCGAAAGATGAGATTCATGAAGGAGACCTCCTCCTCACGGGTGAAACCGTAACAGTTGATGGAACGGTCACAGGGGATCTGTTTGCTTTCTGCCGCTCCCTTGACATCAACGGCACGGTGAAAGGAGACATCATCGCCTTTGCCCAGAATATCGCCGTGCGAGGTGCGGGAGAGGATGATGTCCGCGCTTTTGCGGAAAGCGTTCTCATTTCCGGTCTTGTGAAAAAGAATGTCACTTCCTTCTGCAGAAATCTCCTCGTCACTCAGGAGGGAACGATCAAACAGAATATCAGGTTTGGCTGTGAGGAATTGAGGCTGAAAGGAAAGGTGGCAGGCTCTGTCTCCGGTGGGGCAGATTCCTTCACACTGGATGGGGAGGTGGGAAGGGACGCTCGAGTGAAGGGAAACAAGATTACGATCTCGCCGACAGCCCACATCGGAGGGGATCTAAAAGCCACCGGACATCTGATTGACATCTCTTCCGATGCCGTGATCGAGGGGGAGATCATCAAGGGGGCTTTGAAAGGAAAAAAGGAATCAAGTTCCTGGACCAGACGCGCCTTTTCCTTATTCTTCAGATTGATCTGGTTATTGGCCTCCCTCATCATCGGCGTCATCCTGATGAAATTGATGCCCAGAGTCTCGCAAAGAATCGTCTCCCAGGTTCAGCAGTACTGGAAAAGTCTGGGAATCGGTTTTGTGGCTCTGATCTTCACACCAATCGCAAGCCTCATCGTGGCGATCACTCTGATCGGACTCCCGCTGGGCCTTTTGAGCTTGACGCTCTATTTTGCCCTTCTCTATCTCTCCACGATCTTCGTCGGGATGGTGATCGGGATGCTGATCCTTCGGTCCTTCGGCAAACCCTTTGAACTCTCCTTGACGGCCATGATGGTGGGACTGCTTGTGCTTCATATTCTCTTTTTCGTTCCCTACCTTGGATTCGCCGCTCGTATCATCTCATTGATTCTCGGGATGGGGATGATCACTCTGGGAGGGTTTCAATTCCTGCGCGAATCCGCCTGATTTCTGAAGGACCACCTCGATGGAATACTCCCCATCGCTGTTTTGAAAAACCGACCGATAAAGTTGGCGCCTGCGTAATTGTTACCTCTCTTGACAATCGTTTTTCCGCAGGAATATCATGATTGAGCAATACGACTCTTGTCGATGGGGTATCAATAGAGAAAAGAAATAAACGAGCACGCATGGCCTTGTCATGCTGCGAAAGTTCAATTCAGCTCTTATGAAAATACGGAGGAGATCATGCCTGCCATTGCATCTCTTGAAGATCTGAGAGCTGCTCAAAAAGAGCTTCTGGAAGCAAAAACCATTAACGAGTTGAAAGAAACATTTAAAAAATGGCGCCGAATCGGTTGGAAAAATCTCTGCAAACTCTGGCTGGAGGAACAGACCCCTGAACAGTTGAAGGGTGAGGAGAAATAATCGACGAAATACAAGTCAGCAAGGTAATCTAAAGATATGAATCAAAGCATGAAGCTATGTCTTTAATATTGCAATTTTTATCTTAATGGATTAAAGATCCATGCAAATCCAAGCCAATGAAAGAGTCCTGATCCGAGATCGGATCTGGCGTGTGAAAAAGATTCAACCGTTAAGAGATGATGTCAGGCTTATTGAGATTGAATCACTTGAAGAAGGAGAGCCTCGATCGCTTTCCCTTGTCGTTCCACCAGAAGAAATCACCCCCTTGCCAACGGAAGATCTCAGATTCGATTTAAGAGGTCTGAGCCCCTATGCGCCATGGGCTCAAGCCCATAGGCTGATGGCTACAACTATGATCAAAGAAACAGGCCTGCTTTCCGCGGCTCGTTTTGGGCGTATCAACCTTGAAGCTTACCAGATCGCACCTACTTTGAGACTCTTGGCCAAACCGCATATGAGTCTCCTTATTGCCGATGATGTCGGTCTCGGAAAAACGATTGAAGCGGGTCTCGCTATGCTTGAGTTAATAGCCCGCGGGAGGACAAAAAGAATTTTGATTGTCACTCCGCCCGGCCTTCTTGATCAATGGAACGATGAACTTTATGAAAAATTTGGCCTCGATTTTACTGTGATAGAAAATCAAGCTGGGCTCTTAAGGGTTCAGACAGGTCTTCCTTCAGGAGTCAGCCCATGGGATGTCCTTCCAAGAATTCTGACCTCCATGGATTATATCAAGAAAGAAACTATCCGGAATCGTGCGCTACGCAAGAGGTGGGACCTCATCATTGTCGATGAAGCCCATGCCCTGGCGGAATCTGGAACCCCCATGAACCCATACCAAACCCAGCGCACCCGATTGGGCATGGCACTGAGAGAGGCATCGAGAAGTCTCCTTTTGTTGACAGCTACTCCTCATAATGGTTACATCCACTCATTCCGATCCTTGATCGAACTTGTTGAGCCAACCGCAGCAACCTTTCATGGCTCCAAAGAATCGATACATCGCAGGATTGAAAAAAGCATGATCCGCAGGATGAAGGCACAAATCAAGAGGCGTCTTCAAGATGGGAGTGAGGAAGATGTCTTTCCTGCCCGCTTTGTCAAAGGGATCCCTGTCCCTTCTGATGAGAAAACAATGCAGCTCCTCCATAAAGTTGCCTCCTATTGCTCCAAAACGACGCGAGCCTCTCGAGAGGAAGAAGATGCTGATCTTGTCGCTTTCGCCATGCAGATCGTTAAGAAAAGAGCCCTATCAAGCCGCTTTGCTCTTGAGAAAACGATTGAGCACCGTCTGGAAGCTTTGAAGAAAGAAGAGGCCCGCCAGGAAAGACCCTCTCCATCGGAAATCCGGGATTTACAGGCAGGCCTGCCTCTAGGTGATGCCGCTGCAGAGCGGACAGCTCAGCGTATCTTGCGTTCTGCTATACCAAGGGATGAACGGCGCCGCCGCAACGAGATCCGAGCCCTCAATAGTATTCGGAAACTACTTAGATCTCTCACTCAAACCGACCAAAAAATTCAGACTCTTGTAAAAGAACTTGAGAAGCTTTTCGCCGCCAATCCTTCAGAAAAAGTCATCGTCTTTACGGAATATCTGGACACGTTGCATTCCATAAGAGACATTTTTAACACCATAACTTCTCTCAATGAGCGGTTCTGCATCCTTCGCGGTGGTCTGAGCCGGCGACAGAGGATAAGGATTCAAGAGATCTTTGAACAGCCGGATACCAGGGTTCTCTTAGCTACCGATGCAGCCAGTGAGGGTCTCAATCTTCAGCGTTCCTGCCACAGGGTGATTCATTTCGAGCTTCCTTGGAACCCGAATCGTCTTGAGCAGAGAAATGGGCGGGTAGACCGCTATGGTCAAACTCACTCCCCGGAGATCCGCTACCTTTATTATCCGGGAAGTGCTGAAGAGGATGTTCTCCATCGCTTAATTGAGAAGATTGAGCAAATCCGCATGGACCGCGTCTCAACACCCGACATTCTTGGAGTGCTTATAGGCGCAGGGGAGCTGGAAAGCGGGCTTGTCGATCTCGATCCTGAATCAGCCGAGCTTGAAGAGGCCAAGCGAAGCCTGGTGCAACACTTTGAGGATAGAACTGCAGAGTTTGTGCACAACGTTCAACCACTGCTCAGCACTGGAGATAGCCAGAAAAAAGAGATAGAAGAGCTGCTTGATTTACTGGATACCGCCACACCACTCATGCCGAATGATCTGGAACTGGAGATATTGGTGAGGGACATCTTGGGATCAGAATCCATGGCACCAACAAAAGATACAGGAATTTTCCAAATTCAAGTTCCTCTGGCCTACCGTGGACCAGAAGTCAAAGCCTTTTATCCTTCCGCCACTTTTCGAAGGCAGGTAGCCTCTCACCATCGCGCCGATGAAGTTGAATTCATCACACCCCTCCATCCGCTCATTCAAGCGATGTCAGAAGAGGTACGCAGGCGATTTCTTTATGTCTATCCGGAAGAGCGAGGACTCCCCGTCAGACGCCTGGCCGCTTTACAGATAGAGGAAACGGAACCGGTTTCGATCCTTTTTACATTTTACGGCAGAGTTCAGGGAGGAGGAGGCCTTCTTGAAGAATGTCTCATTCCCATTCGCATAGGCAGAGATGGAAAAATATTAGGAAAGCCCGAGCAGAACATCTGTTTTCTTTTCTATAGAAAAAGAATGGGAGATACAAGCACTGAGGCCATTGAGAAATTATTCGGATCAATCTTCGATCATCTTTCATCGCTAGCGCTTGAATCTGCAACTCATTATCTGAATGAACGCGCAGAGGCTCTGAGCCATGAAAGAAAAACCCAGGCAGAAATCCTGCGGGCGGAGCTAAATAAAGATCTCGAAGATCGGCTCCAGGAGATTGATGAAGAGGAAAAACGATCTCGAGGACTCGTGGAAAAAGAAACGGGGCAACGGCTCTTATCTTTTTTTGAAAAAGCACCATCCAGGGGTTTTCAGACGCGCCGGGCCGTGGTTTTAAATCAGATAGAAGAAAGGAAAAAGGAGATTGAGCTTTTTGAGAAAATTGAAGCTCCCCTTCCGCCAAAGCCCCTTGGTGCGCTCTTTCTTATTCCTGAATCGGAATCAGAAAATACTTCTTATTTAGAAAAAGACTAAGCAGGACGATGGCCTTTAATCACTTGCAAAATGTTCATGGATTCTTTTCCGATTATTACCTCGGAAGTATCTTTGGCAGAGGTATGGGAAGAGGAAAGAAAAAGAGGCTTTCTGATCGTGAGACGGATCAGGCCTATTTGCGCTTTTTCAGAATCTATCAGAAAGCGGAAGGAAAATCTGATGATCGCACTTTCTGCCGGGAGAAGTTCATAAGACCATTGTTGAGAGATGTGCTTGGGTTTCATTTAGGGCAGGGTGAAGACAGTATCCATGGATTATTCTTTTCAGCAGAGGCCGAGGCACGAGGAGAAAAACCTTTATTGATTTGCTATTGCGGAGGGTGGGATGAAAATCTCGATGCAGGGCATGGAAGAAGTCAACCCGCACATAGATTGCAGGAGTTCCTCTCACGCATAGGCATTAGCCACGGCATTTTGGTCACCGGTGAGTCTCTTCGTCTCATTCGGGCACCGGGTGAAGGACCAAGACGGGCTTATCTTGAAATTGATCTCGAGGGTCTTGCTGAGGAAGATGATCCGGAATCTTTTGCCGCTTTTTATCTCCTCCTGTCCTCATCGAATTTCCATCCCGATTCAGAAGGCCATCTTGCCATCGAAGAGATTGAGCGAGAAAGCCGGGCCCATGCGGAAAAAGTTTCTGAGGAACTCAAGGAAGCCGTCTTCACATCATGCGAAACTCTTGTTCAAGGATTGATCGAAGATGCTAGCGTCCGGGGCAAAATAGCTGATCTGACGACCCTAACAGATTCGGAGCTTCGGAAATTCCGGGATGCCTCGCTGACTGGACTTTACAGGATTCTTTTCATCCTTTATGCTGAATCCAGGGATCCGCGCCTCGCAGAACATCAGATTTACCATCAGGCCTATTCCCTGAACGGTCTATTAGATGAGCTCCTCCGCTATCCCGAAAGAAGCTGGCCGGGGAATCGTTGCAGTCTCTGGTTACGTCTTAAAGCCCTCTTTCATATCTATGATGAAGGTCTTGATGCCATCACTCCCTGGGAAAACATCCCCCCTCGGGGTGGCGATTTTTTCAGCTCTTCAACGCATGAAGGCAGGATTCTCGAGAAGGCGCACCTTTCGGACCGGGTCGTTGCTCAACTGCTTCTCAAACTCGCCACGACGCTGCCCCGGAGAGGGGTTGGAAGGGAGCGAGTCTCTTTTCGGGAACTGGATATCGAGCAGCTGGGGGCGGTTTATGAAGGGTTGCTAGAATATGAGCCAAAGATAGCGAAAGAGACAACATTTGAGATTCGCGTTCAGGGAAAAACCTATGCTTTGCCCCCACAGGAAGTCATCCGCCTTTGTGAGGAAAAGAATCTAAGAATTACGGGAAACCCTGATCTCATCTCCGGCACAGAATTAGAGGCCCTTCACCCTGAGTTTCAGGGAGAAGAAGATAATAGCGATATCTCTATCGAGGAAGAAGCAGTAAGAGAGGAACCGGAGGATGAAGAACTTGAGGATGAAGAGGAGGAAGAGCGCGCCATAAGGCGGGGCACACCAGGAAGGGTTCTTCGCAAATTCGAGCCTGGAACGTTCTATTTCATTCCGGGTTCTGCCAGAAAAGGTTCAGGGACATTCTACACACCCCGTCCCCTTGTTCAGGATCTCGTCAGCTATGCCCTGGAGCCTCTCATTGAAGGAAGAACATCTGCGGAGATGTTACAGCTTCGCATTCTTGATCCTGCTTGTGGAAGTGCTCATTTTCTTGTGGAAGCCATGAGGTTTTTAGGAAGGGAATTACACCGTGCCTACACTCAAGAATCCGGCAAGAACAGCCCTCCCGATTTTCAAAGCACAACAGGAATGGGATGGGATGAGAACTGGGAGGCTTCGGATGAAGAAGCACGAGTCAGCAACTCAGAAGCTCGGGCCTGGTGCAAGAGGAGAATTGCAGAACGCTGTCTTTTTGGAGTGGACCTGAACCCCACAGCTGTTGCCCTTGCCCGCGTGGCGCTCTGGATTGAATCAATGGCAGGCGATCGGCCACTGACCTATTTTGAACACCATATCCGATGCGGCAATTCCCTTCTTGGTTCATGGCTCAAACGCCTCGACCAGCCGCCACTTCCCTCCATGTCAGGAAACGAACATTCCTCCCAACAGGATCTTTTTGCTGATATCGTGCGAGAAAAAGTAAGCGAAGCTGCTGAGATCAGGCGTCTGATCGATGAAGCCGATCGGGAAGCTCTCATCCAGGAAGGCATCGATCCAGAAAGTATCAAAGAGCAAAGGTTCAAGGAAGCTCAGAGAGAAAAGGCAGAAAAGATACTATCCAGTGCTCATTTGCTTTTTGATCTACGGTCGGCATCTGCGTTTATTCCAGAGATCTGGGACGAATGGCAAACATTGTGCAGCTTCATTTCTGAACCCAGTCGCCTTGAGAGTTATGTCCAATCCCGGGCTTGGTTTGATTCCTTCAAGAATATATGCCAGCGCGAGCGTTTTTTTCACTGGGAACTCGAATTTCCTGAAATTTTCTTTGATTCAGATGGAGGGAGATTCAATGCTGTCCTTGGAAATCCACCATGGGACAAGATCAAACCTGACAAGAAAGAATTCTACAGCCGTTACGATATCCTGATCAGAGCCTATGTTGGAGGTGATCTTGACCGAAGAATATCAGAACTGGAAAAAGATAGGATCGGATTGAATGTGGAATTTGCTGATTACAAGAAAAAGGTCAAAACAGTTGCGGCCTGTTTGAAGAATGGAGGAGATTATAATTTCCAGGACTGGGAAGTGGATGGAAAAAGCACCGGCGGTGACCCAGACATCTTCAAATTTTTTGTCGAAAGGGCTTACCAGGTAACTCAAGAAGATGGACGAGTTGGCTTTGTCGTCCCTTCAGCCATTTACAACAATGAGGGGTGCACAGGCTTGCGGCATCTTCTCCTAGACGAAGCAGAGATCGAAAGATTCTACGCTTTTGAAAACAGGAAGAAAATCTTTCCCATTGATTCACGATATAAATTTGTGAATCTTGTTTTCCGAAAGACTGGTTCTCCAGTAGGAAAATCCTCTGCGCAAAGTGAAACATCAGGCGGATTTCAAGCAGCTTTCATGCGTCATGAGCTTGACGAGCTTTCTGATTTCACCCCAAAACCATGGATGGTCTGGATCAGAAAAGAGGAGCTGAAGAAGCTCTCCCCTGGCACACTGGCATTTCTCGAATACAGAAACCCCAAAGACCGTGAAATTCTCCTCAAAATGTACGGATACGATAGAGAGGGAAATCCGGTCAATCCGAGACCTCTTCTGGGAGATCAGGGTCCTGGCACCTGGAACGCAAAATTTTATACGGAATTTCATATGACCAATGACCGTGACCTCTGGACTGATCCTGCTACCGGCAAGCTGTGGAATCCACGCCAGATACTCGGTAACATCACCGGCACAACTGATCGTTCTCCATACTATGATCCAGCAGCGTACCAGGAAATCCGCGCCCGCATGGCCGAAAAAGGATTCTGGCCCCTCTACGAAGGCAAACACATCGAACAATTCCTTATCAATATCAAACCCATTGAACGATGGGTAAACTTAGGAGCTGTCGTAAAGAAATATGGGAAACCACCCGATGCAAATCCGAAAGGAGTGATAAGAGCAATTGCGAGCAATACAAATGAGCGAACTTGCATCTTAGCCCAACTACCAGAGATGTCGTGTTTTGGTCATTCTTTGTATGGCTACCAAGGAAATGTTGAGCTTCCTATCTGTATAATTTTTCTAAATTCGTTACCTGCTGACTTCTGCTTGAGGTTTCGCGTGTCATCTAATGTAAGCCCTACATATTTGAAAACAATACCTTCAGCTCACTTAGAAGTTGATGAACTCTTTCTAACCAAAATGTCCAAGACTGAATTAAACATAGCTGATATAGGCGATTCTTGGTCCTCTATTTGGTTAATTAACAAAGCTGTAGCTAAGGCATACAATCTAACACCATATGAGTTCGAACATATTCTGAATTCTTTTCCAGTCTTTGCGCGAAAACGGCCTGAATTTTTTAAATACCTTTGTGAGCGCCTCAAAGAGTGGAAGGCGGAACAATAAAAATGAATCGCTTAATCAGCAATAAATGAATAATAAGCAATTATAGAAATATTTCATTATTGACATTTAGTTTACTTATTGTTACATTATTATCATGCGCAGCAAAGAAGAAATCCGTTCAATTCTTAAAAATCTTAATAATCAAACAGCCGATTCTCTCGAGGATGATGATCTCGAATTCAAACCCTGGGATACTGACACCAAGACTCTTCATAGGACTTTGAGAGAAGCAGTGGTATGTTTTGCGAATGCACGTGGCGGAACCATTGTCCTGGGAGTGAAAGATCGAGGCCATTCTCGAAAGGAAGCAATCCAAGGGGTTGGTAGGTACGACATTGCAGGCTTAAGGCGGGCTGTCTATGATGGCACGGAACCTCATATTCTCGTTGAGATTGAAGAATTGGTCGAGCCAGAAGGGACTCTTCTGTTGGTCCATGTTCCCAAGGGGATGCCTCCCCATACCACAAGTGATGGCGTTGCAAAGATCAGGATAGGCAAGGAATGTAAGCCCCTTACGGGTAGAACTTTTGCTCAGCTTCTGGCAGCTGGGGGACAGCGGGACCCAACAGCGGAAATTATCGAAAGATCCACTGATAAGGACCTCGATCCATCTGAAATCCAGAATCTTCGCAGAATTATCCTGCATGAGGCACAGAATCAGGAACTTGCTAGACTTGAAGACCGCGCTCTCATGGAGGCAATGGGGTTGATCACGAAAGAAGGAGTTACCATTGCCGGGCTTCTCCTCGTAGGGAAGAAAGAATCTATCAATCACCATATTCCTCAGCATGAAATTATTTTTCTCCGATACAAAAGTCCTACCCGCTATGATCAGCGAAAGGATATGCGAAAAGCGCTCCTTTCTGTTTTAGCGGAAATGGAGCAACTTGTCTCGGTGAACAATCGAGTCAAGACCATCCAAGAAGAAGGTTTCGGACAGCTTGAATTCCCTGACCTCTCTTGGGAGGTGGCCAGGGAGGCTGTTCTCAACGCTATTACTCATCGTGATTATTTCCTGCGGCAGGGCATTCAAATCTCTCTTTACAGGGATCGTCTGGAAGTTATAAGTCCTGGTGGTTTTATAGGCGGGATCACTCCGGAAAATGTATTAAGACATCCTCCCGTTCACAGGAATGAACTCCTGGCAAGGACTTTTCAGACTATCGGTCTTGTGAACCGTATAGGCCTTGGAGTGGATAGAATTTATGAGGGCCTTCTCCGCTTAGGCAAAGATATACCTCGCTATGCAGCTGATGAAGCCCATGTGCAGCTCGTTATTCCACTGGAAACCCACGACGGTTTTGCAATATTTGTAGCAGGAGAGGAACGACGAGGACACCACCTTGAGCTTGATGATCTTATTCTTCTCCGTAGATTTCTGAAGACGGCCGTCCTCGATCGCTGGTCCGCAGCCAATGCCCTTCAACTCTCTGAAGAAGAAGCCGCCGCCAGGCTTGTTCGCCTGCGGGGGGCAGGATATCTGATAGTCAGAGGAAGAGGAAGGGGGGCGAGTTATGATCTGAGGATGGATCTAGCAGACCGAATACGAGGAAGAGCCACAGTGGATTCAGACCTCCCGCTGGAAAAGGAGGCGGTCAAGCTACGCATCCTGACCCTTTTGCGTACCCGTGGAAAGCTCACCAATGCGCAAATCAGGCACTTTTCAGGCTTTAGTCGTGTCCAGGTCTATTATCTGGTTAAAGAATTGGAATCTGAAGGAAAGGTACGCTTTGCGGGCAAAGGCAGGGGTGGGCATATTCTCTTGGCAGAGAAAAATTGAATAGTAGCAAAAATGATTCAATCGGAAATGCTCAAAACGCTCCAATGAGCATTTTGGAAATGTTTAACCTCATAATCGCTTATTTGAAGCGTTTCTGGGAGAAAAGTCCTCGCTTTTTCAGGAGCTTAGAACAATGAAAGTATCTGCCATCTCCTGTGTCCGCCATTTAATCGATGAATACCGCAGGTTTCTGAGAACGTCCTATCGCTTTCTCGACCCTCATCTAAAAAAACAGTTCGAGGAACATCTGGCAAAAGTCGATGTGGTCGTCAAAGGGCCTTATGTTACGCTCACACATGACTATGAACAGAGAGAGACTCTTCATGAACTCGTGAATTCAGGGGAGGCTGATCGGGCGCTGTTGAAAGCCAATTGGCCCTTTGGGAAAGAGCGTCTCTATCATCACCAAGTCAAAGCTTTTAAGGCAGGAAGGAAGGAAAAATCTTTTGTCGTGACGACAGGCACGGGCTCCGGAAAGACTGAGGCATTTCTTCTTCCTGTCATGGACGGGATTTTGAAGCGAAAGAGATCTGGAGTAAAAGGCCTTCAAGCCATTTTCCTCTATCCTATGAATGCTCTTGCTAACGATCAGCTTGAACGACTCCGGCGACTATTGCGAGGAACCGGGCTTGACATCTCCTTTGCCCTTTACACAGGGGATAGCGACACTGCTACCCAAAGACTCTCGGAAGAACCTGCTGAAACGGAAAGGTTAACACGAGCTCAAATTCGCCAAAAACCTCCCGATATTCTCCTCACGAACTATAAACAACTCGAATTCCTTCTGGTAAGAAAAGAAGACAGAGCTTTATTCACACCTTCTCTTAAATATCTTGTGCTTGATGAACTTCATGCTTACAGAGGTGCCCTGGCAACAGAGATTTCCTGCCTGATCCGAAGACTGAAAGCACATGCCAGCATTAAATCTGGAGACCTCCTCGGGATAGGAACATCGGCCACCGTGGCTTCGGGGGCAAATGGGTCAGAACGTTTAGCCTTTTTTGCAAGCACCCTCTTTGGTGAGGAGTTTCATGAGGAAGAGATTATCGGAGAAGTTTTGAGGCCTCAACAAGAAGAGAAAGAAGAATGGATTCCTGATCCTCCCAATCTTGATGCGAAAGATGTTTTCAATCTGGATATTGAAGATGACGAGAATATCATAGCGCTTGCCGAGAAGCTTACCGGCCAGAAATGTCGTCAGGAAGGGCTTATTTCTGAAAAAGTGTCAGAAGTCATGTCTGGCAATGCTGTTGTTAAAACGCTCGAAGAGATTTTTTCAAATCCGACAACAATTGAAGGAGCCGTATCGACTTTAAAAGAAAGATTCCCTAACCGGAGCGCTCTTGCTGATGATACCATACAGCGAGAAATTGAAGCTTATCTGCTTGTTGGTAGCATTGGAGATGAAGATCATCCTCCCAGGTTGCGACCCAAACTCCACACATTCTTCCATGGCGTCTATGATGTAGCTCTCTGTCTCAATCCCGACTGCCGGCTCCTTGTTCCCCAGGGAGGAACGCAATGTTACAGGTGTGCGTCAATGGCTCGACCTGCTGCCCTGTGCCGAACATGTGGGCAGGATTTTGTCAAGGTCCGGTTTGAACGCGACCCTGATGATAAACCTGTCGGAACAGGTGATTTTTATAGCGATCAGAACACTGCCTTTCTCACTCATCAGATTCATGAACTGCCGGAAGGATTTGCACCGGATGAAGAAGAATCTGAAGAAAATCAGAAGCGAATGCAAAGGCGAGAAGAGGCAGAGAAAAAACTCGACAGGATCGATTTCTGCCTTGGATGCGGAAGAATTTTGCCTGAGGGTGAAAAATGCAGGGAATGCAATCGCTTTCCCATCTGCCTTCTCATCCATCGGGGAAAGCTGAACACCTGTCCTGCCTGCGGAGACACTTACACTCGGGGCGATATCGTAACACCTTTAAGAACGGGCACAGCCTCTACAGTGTCCGTTCTTTCCACACACCATCTTGAGGGTTTAGAAGGAGGGGATCGGCGCCTTCTCGTTTTCGCCGACAACCGTCAGGATGTAGCCCATCAAGCCGGGTACGCCAGCGATAAACACAGAACTTTTGCCCTGCGCCATGTGATCGCTCAGGAGGTCAAGGGTGCTGGAGATCGAGGTGTCTATCTCCAGGAACTGCCGCAGAGGCTCTTTGATCATTATCGAAAACTTGGAATCATCCCGCGTCGCACGACCCGTCCTGAGCGAGAGCGCTGGTTGGATGCCTTCAGTTATGAAACCGCCAATGAATTCACTCGCTACAGCCGCCAGCGAGCTTCCCTGGAGAACCTGGGGCTCGTTGCCATTGACTATGAGTTTCTCGATGAGATATTGAATAGTGAATCTTTCCTAGAAGCATCAAGGCGAGCAGGACTAGAGATTTCAGAATCCTATAATCTTGTTCGTGCAATTCTCGATGTGATGCGAAAGAACCGTGCTGTTGCTTATGATTTTTTTCAGGAGTATATCGACCCGGCCAGAAAGAGAAGATACCGAGAACTGGAATCTGAACCTTACAATGTCCGTTTTCCTGACAGGGATCGAACCCCAAAGGCTTTTGCCCTGAATCGACCCGCTCACATAAGAAGTTCCGGTCGTTTGATGGGTTTCTATCAGGAAAATCCGAGAGCCGGTCAACTTACGGCATCCCAGAAGTTAGTTGATCGTCTGTTGCGAAGTCGAGAGAAAGCTGAAGAATTCATCTGTGCTGTTGTCCCTATTCTGGAATCGCTTGGCATTCTGGTAGCAGTAAAAAATTTCCCGATTCCTAGAAATGAAATGGTCCAGGGATTAAAGCCGCTCCAAATTGACCCTCGGCTCATTTTCCTCGTTGAGCCAGAAGAAGGTTACCGTTGCAACGCTTGTCAAACATGGAGGCCTTATGACCTACCCACCTGCCCCACACCGAAATGTTCACAGGGAAAGTTGCAAAAGACAGAATTAGACTCCGATAATTACTACATCAGACTCTACTTGGATCACCCGCCTATGAGGATGAAGATGGCGGAGCATAGCGCCCAGATCTCAGGAGAAGAGAGGGCCACCCGAGAGACCGATTTCAAAGAAGGACGCTTGGATGCCCTCGTTTGCACACCAACTCTGGAACTTGGCGTGGATATTGGACCATTGCTTTCCATCGTTCTTCGCAATGCTCCTCCCACTCCGACAAATTATATTCAGAGGGTAGGAAGAGCGGGACGCCGATTGCGGATTGGATTTGTCTCAACCTTCTGCGCTGGAGGATCTCATGACAGGCATGCTTTTGAGAATCCTTCTTGGCTTGTGGCCGGGCAGTTCGATCCACCGAAAGTACGTCTTGATAATCCCTATGTGGTTTACCGCCATCTTCGTTCTTATCTCATGGAATGTATCGAAGCCCAACTGCCAAACCGCATGGGGGAATTGCTGGATAATATCAGAACGCCTTCCCGATGGAAGAAAGAAGATTTACAGCCTTTATTTGAGCAGGTGAAAACTCAGAAAAAAGATCTCATTTCGCGAATCAGCCAGCTCTTTGCCCATGACAGAGACGTAGAAAGAATAGATCGTTATGGCATGGATGAAGCGAAAGAGATTGTAGAACACTTCGAAGCAGACTTATGCACGATCATGGAGCGATGGTGGCAAAGGGTGCGACATCTCGATCGGGAGTTCCACGAATATTCCACCATTGGTTCCCCCCGTCATGACGAGAAAAAGGCCTCAGCTCGCAAACGAGCTTATCGAGAAATTACGGAAGACCCGGAAAGGGCTTATACTTTAAACTATCTTTCGACTCAGGGATTCCTTCCTGCCTATCAATTTCCCGTGGATACCTATAGTTTGGACCCAGGTGTTTCTGATACGCCTACCCTTTATCGACCATCGTCCATCGCCATTGAGGAATTTGCCCCAGGCAATTTTGTCTATGCTAATGGCCACAAATTGAAATCGATCCGTGTTCTCTTTGCTGGCGGTCCAGGTTCTGGACCAGTTGAGTATGGCCGCTCCGATGCAGAAACCAGCGGCCGTTTAAAGAGTTTCATTTTCTGTAAGAATTGTGATGAAGTCCTGGAAACAACTCGCAACAGATGCCCGAGATGCAGCGCAGATCTTCCTGCTCCCACCGATACCATTGAGGTGGACTCCTTTGAAGCTGAGGAGTCTCTCCGAATTGGGTCTGACGAAGAATCGCGGCAGCGCAGATATTATGTTCGGAGGGAAAGTTTGCTTTCATCCGGGGAAGAGGCCTGTAAGCTTTTTCCTTACCCCATGGCGCCGCTTGAATACAGGAAGTTAGCGGAGATCCTTATTACCAATTGGGGTCATGCCGATTCCAAAACGGGAGAGGGGTTTCGTTTTACGCTGTGCCTGGATTGTGGAAAGCATATGCCTTATGACCTTTCCGATCCCAGCCTTAAGCAGAAAATCGAAAAATGGAATGAGCAGCACTCTCGCTTCTGCCGTGGAAGCCTAGCTTCGGTGATACTTTCCTATCGTTATAAAACGGATTGCATTGCCATGACTGTTCCAGGAAGAGAAGACACAACGCAAATAGGACGCTGGTCTTTCTCACCCAGCCTGGTGACACTTGCTGAAGCAATCCTTGCAGGAGCAGAAAACCTTCTCGAATTGGAGCCTTTTGAACTGAGTGCTTTTGTGAGACCAGCTCCCGGAGGCCAAATGGGGGAGCAAATTGTCATCTATGAAACAGTTCCAGGCGGGGCTGGCTATGTGGAAGAAATGGCCAGAAGGCTTCCTGAGGTGGCACGAGCCGCGCAGCAACGACTCTACGGGCATTTTTGCGCGAAAGCATGCTACCTCTGCTTGAAACACTACCGCAACCAGAAATGGCATCCTTTCTTTGATAAGAATCTGATCCGTGATGTTCTTTTTATCCTGGCAAATCAAGAACCTGTTAAACCCCAGATCTCTTCAACTAATGTCAGTGTAGAAACCCTGAAGGAGATGTTGGAAAAAAGAAAAGAAGAGGCAGCAACAGGAGGATTTGAAGACCCGAGAACGGGCCGGTATCGAAAAGGTAAAATCGAAGAGCCACTTGGGGCTGCCTTAGCAAGGATAGCTGATTTACCGCCTAGTCAAAGGGACCTTGAAATAAAAGATGGTGAACGCCTCATTACAGTTCCAGATTTTGCTTGGGAAGATGTCAAAGTTGCTGTCTATTGTGACGGCTTTGCCGTTCACGGCAACATTGAAACCCTCGAACTTGATGCTCGCAAGAGAAATTGGTTACAAAGTCGCGGATGGGTGGTATTGACTTACTGGGGAAGAACCATACTCAAGGATCCTGATGCCTGCGCTCGCGAGATCGCTGAAATCTACGGCCAACGCCGATACATGCTAAGATGAATGCCAGAATGGAATTAGGAAAAAATCCGGTTCTTATGCTCAAAGTCATCCAAGCTTTCGACCCACTAAATGGGAGATGAACCTCATTTTTTTATTTGCCTTTTATGTAAGAGCCTTTTTCTATCCTGCTTGGCCCAATATCTCTTCAAGTTTCTTGTTTTTCTTTCGCACTGTTCTATCTTGACAATCTTTTTTAAACCTAGTTTGAGCGATTTTTAGCATAAGAAATCCCACCCAATGAGTTATACTGTTGATATGAAACAAAAAACAACAGACAGCAACTTTGCTGTCCTTAACCCATAGGGTGGGAGGAAATCATG
>JBFMGF010000094.1 GCA_040752675.1 Acidobacteriota bacterium | reverse complement strand
TATGGAATGGTCTGTTCGAGGGGCCAATGCCATCATTGCTCTCCGCTGTATGACCCTGTCTGATCGTTTTGAAGATTATTGGGAGTCCCGGGTCTCTTGATTTACCCCTCTTTCATGACGCAGGCCTATGCCAACACTATTTTCGGACTGCTTGAATCAAAGCTATATAATAGGAAAACATGGAGGAAAGAGCGATGAAAAAAGGAAAGAGAGCAAATAAAACTTTTTCGGCTATCCTGTTTTTTGCCGGCCTTCTCGTCATGACTGGAAGCCTTTTCCTGGCAAAGGAGTTAACCATAGAGAGGATCTTCTCGGACCCAAGGCTGGAAGGGATTGCTCCGGCCAGGATTCGATGGACGGAAGATGGAACTCGATTTGCCTTCCTCTGGAACAGTGAGGGGGAAAAGAATCTCAGTCTGTGGCTTTACAACGTGGAGACGAAGAATCTTCTCGAAATCGTTTCCTCGGCAGATCTTGAAAGTGAAATCACCGAGATGCCTGAAGAAGAGAAGCAACGCCGCGAGACTATGAGAATATCTGGAAGCGGGCTGAGCGATTTTCTCTGGAGCCCTGACTGCAGGAAGATCCTCATACCCTATCATTCTGACCTCTTTCTATATGATCTGGGACCGGGAATGCTCCGGAGGATTACCAGGACCGACAAGGCTGAGCTGGACCCGAAATTCTGTGGCGTGACTGATAGAATCTGTTTCGTGAGGGATAACGACCTCTGGTTGATGGACATGATGAGCAATGAAATTATCCAGCTAACAAGCACAGGGGATGAGAAGATCATGAACGGCCTGAGCAATTACATAGCTTTAGAGGAGCTGGGCAGGTATTCCAGTTACGAATGTTCCCCTGATGGTGAGAGGATAGCCTACATCCAGTCTGATCTCTCCCCCGTAAGGAAGCTTATCGTCCCGGACTATCTCCAGAGGTATGTGGAGTACGAAACGCAGGAGCGTCCTGTAGCAGGCGAGAAGAATGCGGTGGAGAGGATCGGCATCGTTCCCGCTGCGGGTGGAAAAACCCAGTGGCTTGATATCCACCTTAAAGATTTTTACGTCGTGTGCCTTCGCTGGCTGGATAGCCATCATCTCTTTCTGTGGATCCTCGAGAGGAACAATAAGAAGCTACACCTCTATTGTTACGATTGCGAGGCAGGCTCCCTTCAACGAATGCTGCTTGAGGAAGATGATCGATGGGTGAACATACACAATAACTTCATCGAGTTTACAAAGGAACCAAAAGGATTTCTCTGGACATCGGAGAAGAATGGTTTCAATCATCTCTACTTTTACGATATGGTGACGAAGAACTCGAAGCAGTTGACTGATGGGAAATGGGAGATCAGCGCTCTTTTTGGAATGGATGAGAACATGAAGATCTATTTTGTTTCGACGGGCGTAGAGCCGCAGCAACGCCATCTCTTCTCTTTAAACTTTTTGAATGGAAGGAAAGAGCAAATGACGGCAGAGGAGGGATGGCATAACATATTTTTCTCTCCCGACTTCAAGCATTTTGTCGATCTTTATTCTGACGATCGGCTTCCTTGGCAGCTGTATTTAGTCCAGATCGATAAGTTGAATGAAGAGACGCATGCCGGAGAAAAGGTGAAGATCATCGATGCTATATCGCCAGAGCTTTCCACCTATGATTTGCCGGCTCTTGAGTACTTCAAGGTCAAAAGCAGAGACAGTGAGGAGATATACTTCAGCATGATGAAGCCCACCGATTTCCAGGAGAGGAGGAAGTATCCCGTCATAGTCCATGTGCATGGTGGGGGCTACGCCCAGTCCGTGAAAAAACTATGGAAGGGGACCTGGTACCTCTTTCATGTCTATCTTGCTCAGGAATTGAAAGCCATCATCGTTGACATCGATTACAGGGGGAGTTCTGGCTATGGTCGGAAATGCAGGACTGACGTCTACAAGAACCTAGGTGGGAAAGATCTGGATGATGTTGTGGATGTAGTAGAATGGCTCAAAAAGCTTAAATACATCGATTCCAGCAAGCTCGGGATATGGGGCTGGTCTTACGGTGGTTTCCTGGCAAATATGGCCATGCTTAAGACGCCGGATCTTTTTAAAGTCGGTGTAGCCGTCGCGCCGGTCAGCGATTGGCGGAACTACGATACCCAGTATACAGAGGAAAGGCTGACGACGCCGGAGGATGATCCGGATGCTTATGGCATAAGTTCCCCAATAACATACGCAAAGAACTTAAGGAATCGGCTTCTTGTCATTCATGGAATGAAGGATGACAACGTCCATTTCCAGGACACTGTCCAGTTGATCAATGAATTCATCAAGAACAGAATCGATTTCGATCTGATGATATATCCGGAAGGGAGACATGGCATCGGTGGCGATGCCAGCAGGACGCATCTCTTCAAGAAGATGGCTTCCTACTTCAAGCAGCATCTGAAATGAAGAATCAGGCCCAGCCTGATAAGATGCAATCCATAAAGACTTTCGTGAACTTCACGATATTATGAAGTCTGATGATCGTCACTGGCATGATCCGCCTCCAGCAGGATAACATGCTGAGGAGGAGGCGGGTCGTGCTTCCCCATCACTCTTCTTTCCGTAGCTTCCTTCAACGATACCATCGTGAGGGGCGACGAGGAAATAGTAGGAATCTGTTCCAGCATCAAATGTTTCCGTTAAGTCATGGCCGGTATCGGTGCATACCACAGGGATGTGATCCCATGTTCCTGAGGAAAGAGAGGATAGATTCCCTCTGTAGATAGCATAATCTGTGGAGTAGCCAGCGTTGCATTCCATATCCCAGTTGATTATGAGGTTAGTTCCGCTCTTCCTTATGGTAACCGGTTCCCCGGGAGAATCCGGTCCCTCAGGGACTTCGCCTGGAAGGGGCGGCGTAAATGCAGAGCAAGAGTAAGTCCGATCTTCGATGAGGACATCATCGATCCCGATCCCTCGCCACCTATTTCCATCCGCATCGCTTGAATCGAAGACGAAGCGGATCTGAATGCTCTTTCCGGCAAAGCTTGAAAGATCGTAAGCGCCGTCGGCAAGCCACTGTGCATGGGAGGGTTGCTTGCAGCTCAGTTCGAGCAGGGTCGTCTTTGTTATAAAGCCGTTATCTGAAGCTTCCACACTGAAGAAGTCCTTCGCGGGGACAATGAAAATACGGCTGCAGAAATCAGTCTCTCGCCAGTAATCAAAGTAGAAGCGGCTCGATGCCGTAATCTCGGAGATCGTCTGCGATGTAAGATTGCCTCCAGCGCGGTTTCCGGTAGCATAATTGCAATCTGAAGTTTCATTGAATGCCCAATCCACCGTAGGCGAACCGGCAGGAAAGCATCCGGGATTATTCTGCTGATGCCAGAGGTCGGTCGCACCACTGATGGGGCCATGTGTCCATCCGCCGGATCCGCTTTCCATATCATCCCAGAAGCGTGTGATGACGGTTTCACTTCCGACGTTCAGCTTCAATGAACGTGGCTGGTCAGGATCTTCTCCAAGCGATGAGGTCACGTCGATAAGATCAAAAATGAGAGGCTCGCCGCAGGGATAGGCTTCATCGAGAGCGAAACGGTATGTCCTGGATGAGGCCCCTATGCCCCCGGCCTGGATGTCTGGATAACCGGAACTATCGCGAAGCATGATAACCCTGCTTGAGACAGAAGAGTTAAGCACGATCCGCGCCGATACCGAGCCGGCTGTATCGCTTCCATGGTTCCAAAGAACCGAATTAAACTCCCACGTCTCTCCTGGATCGATAGCGCCGTTACCATTGCCTGTAACTTCTGAGAGGTCCTGTATGGAGTGGAAGGCGAGTCCATCATATGGAGGATACTCGGGGACCTGCATGGTCACGCAATGCATGGCTCCTCCGAGAGGAATGATGGCTTCGCTATCGATGCCAACGATGACATGGCCGGGCATGGCGTCGCTATAGATCTGAAGCGCTTCTTCATCGGTTCCCTTGCCATAAATCGGGACAAGGACGAGCGCATCGGCGATCGTGGAATTTGTATGTGTCCGCCATATCTCCTGGAGATTCAAGCTGGGTCCTCCTTCACTCGTATCCCATCTGGGGAGCAAATCTCCGTAGTCGAGAGCCAGGGCCGTGGGGGTAGTGGGAGGCATCGGGATCCTGATGACTTCATACGGTTGTCCGTTATAAGCCGTCAGGCTTGCGAGGAGCGCGGCATTGTCCTCAAGAACCTGGTAATTGGGGTCGCCAACAGGGTATTGGCCAACAATCCATTTGGTCGGAGAAAGTAACTTTGCGAACATGTCGATATGCCCCGTTCCCTCTCCGATGAGCCTCTGGAGAGCCGTCGTCTCCTTGCAGTTATAGTAGTCCCGAAAAACCTGATCGACCTGTTCAGGGGTCATTGTGGAATTAGCCTCATAGACTCCATCTGTATAGAAGCAATGTCCGTATCCATCGGACTGGAAGTTCCCTCCTTCGAAATCGATACGGGCTTCATGGGCCGGGATCTCCTCGCGCATGGCAATCCGATAGGGAATGACATCATCGTTCGTTCTTGTCCAGTAGTACTGTGCATCCGTAATGTGAGCCTCCTGGAGAGGAGTGCGCATGTACTCTGGACCGTAATCGCGGGACCATATAGAATCCACGTTCTCACGAATGAAGATGACGTTGGTGAGAGGCACCCCGCAGTTGCTCAGCGTGCTCTTTACGTAGTCCTCATCCGTCTGGCTTTCTACGATCATCCAGACCTCGTTGTATTCCTGGATATTGTCCACGAGCTGGCAGAAGAAGTCGTTGAGGTCTGTGGAGCCAATAGGCCAGGACATTATCTGAGCCTTCATGTCCTCCCATTCTCCTGGACATACAGCTCCCTCCGGTGGCATTCCGCCAGGTGTCCCTGCCCCGCTGGAGGATAAAGAAAAAATGGTCAAAAAGAATAGAGACGATGAGAGAGAAACAATGCGGAAAAAGGATGAAATAGGATGATATTCTTTCATACTCATTATGGTCATTGGAAAAATTAATATCTA
>JBFMGF010000093.1 GCA_040752675.1 Acidobacteriota bacterium | reverse complement strand
TATAAATAAATCTATTCAAGCGGTCATTTTGTTTTTCTGATATCCCTTTACTAAAGATTTAATATGATAGCACCTCTCTCAGAATAGAGAAAAGCAATAAAAATATTTTGACTCTGTTTTTGCGTTAAGTTATCATAAATCACCTTTATGAAAGAAGAAAAAAGATTGTGCATGTAACCTGCGTCATTCCAGCCCGTTACCAATCCACAAGATTCCCCGGAAAGCCTCTCGCCAAAATCTCAGGAAAACCGATGCTGCAGTGGGTCTACGAGGGTGTACAGAAGGCCAGACAGATCGACGAGGTCATCATTGCGACCGATGACGAGAGGATCATGGATGTCGCGAGGAGTTTCAGCGGCAAATCCTTAAAGGTTATCTTAACTTCCAGAGAGCATGGCTCCGGAACGGACAGGACCCGTGATGCCGTCAAAAATAGAGCCTGCGAGGTCGTCATCAACGTCCAGGGAGATGAACCTCTCGTGGATGGACCGAGTCTGGACATGCTGATCGAGGAATTCAGAAGACACAGTGGGCTTGAAATGGCAACTCTCGCCGAAGATTTTCGCTCGCCTGATGAGATTTTCGATCCCAACATCGTCAAGGTCGTGACCGATAGGAACGGGTTCGCCCTATTCTTTTCTAGATCTCCCATCCCCTATTTCAAGTCAGGGGGGAGGTTGAAACTGAACTTCAAAGAAGAGCTGGAGAAAAGACCCGATCTCATCGCTCGCTATCTCAAGCATCAGGGGATATACGGCTACAGGAAAGAGGCACTTTTCCGGCTGGCTGAGATAAGATATTCCTCTCTCGAGGAGGTCGAAGGGCTGGAGCAGCTCCGCGCCCTCGAAATGGGGATCAAGATCAAAGTCCTCAAGTCAGGCTTCAGATCGATCGGCGTGGATACCCCCGATGATATCATGAGAGTAGAGAAGGTATTAAGAACCAGGGCAGGTTGAAAGTCTGCCGGTATCAATAGAATTCAAGCCGTTGCTGATATTCAGCACGACATGCACATGAATCTGCGATCACGCGACACGACGATATTTTATATAATATAAAAAATAGTAATAATATGAACTATAATGCCGGAAGGAAGAGGAAATGAAAGGGAACAAGAGGGGGACAAAATACATCTTCATCACCGGTGGTGTCGTCTCATCGCTCGGAAAGGGAATCGCCTCGGCTTCAATCGCGAGGCTCCTCGAGGCGCGAGGTTTCAAAGTCACCTTGCAGAAATATGACCCATACATAAACGTCGATCCAGGGACGATGTCACCCTTCCAGCATGGCGAAGTTTACGTTACCGATGACGGAGCAGAAACGGACCTCGATCTCGGGCACTACGAGCGGTTCACCAGCGTGATCATGTCGAAGAACCACAACTTCACTACAGGCAAGATCTACGAATCCGTCATCACAAGGGAAAGAAGGGGTGATTATCTGGGATCCACCGTCCAGGTCATTCCACACATCACCGATGAGATCAAAGAATCAATCATGAAAGTTTCTGAGGGAGTGGACGTTCAGATCTGCGAGATTGGAGGGACGGTCGGTGATATCGAGTCGCTTCCATTTCTCGAAGCCATCAGGCAATTCAGGCTGGACGTAGGACGGACCAACGCCATCTTCATCCACCTGACGCTCGTCCCTTACATCCGTGCATCGAACGAGCTGAAGACGAAGCCATCCCAGCATTCCGTGAGAGAGCTTCGGGCCATTGGTATCCAGCCGGATATCCTGTTGTGCCGCTGCGAACGCCCCATCCCGCCGGAGCTGAAGAGGAAACTTGCGTTGTTCACCAACGTCACAGAGGATGCCGTCATCACCGCAAAGGACGTGGATACAATCTACGAGGTTCCCCTCTACCTGAGCCAGGAGGGGATAGACGAGATCATCATGAAGCTTCTCGACCTCCCATACCGGAAGAAGAATCTCAAAGACTGGGAGGAACTGGTTTATAAGATCAAGAATCCGAAGGACGAAGTCATCATCGGGATCGTCGGGAAGTACGTCTCCTATGAGGACTCCTACAAGAGCCTCAACGAAGCCCTCTTTCATGGCGGAATCGCGAACAACCTCAAGGTAAACCTGAAATGGATCGAGGCTGAAGAGATCGCCAACGGGAGGTTGAAGGGCGAGCTGGCAAAGGTCGATGGGATCCTCGTTCCGGGAGGGTTCGGGATCCGTGGCGTCACCGGCATGATCGAAGCAATCCGGATCGCCAGAGAAGAGAAGATCCCCTTCTTCGGCATCTGCCTGGGCCTCCAATGCGCCGTCATCGAATTTGCAAGGAACGTCTGCTGCCTAGAAGGAGCCGACTCGACGGAGTTCAACGAGGAGTCGCCTCACAAGGTCATCTACAAGCTGAGAGATCTTCTCAATGTGGAAGAGTATGGTGGAACCATGAGGCTGGGGAAATATCCCTGCCTCCTCTCGCCGGATTCCTTCGCGCTGAAGGCTTACGGGAAGGAACTGATTGAGGAGAGGCACAGACACCGCTATGAGGTCAACAGGGAGTACCTCGATGCACTGAGATCGAAGGGGCTTAAGATCACCGGGCTTTCTCCCGACGGGAAATTCATAGAAATCATCGAGGTCTGGGAAGAGCATCCCTGGTTTCTTGCCTGCCAGTTCCATCCGGAGTTCAAATCCAAGCCTCTGCATCCCCACCCTCTCTTCAGAGATTTCATTGCCTCCAGTTACAGATACAGAGAGACACGGCTGAAGAAACTCACCTGCTCGAAGGAAAGTGAACAGCGGTCTTAAAGTTCCTATGAATAGTTGAGAAGCCAGGATGGATAAGAGATATCAGATGGAGATGCCCACGAGAGAGATCAAGATAACAGACAAGGTTTCCATAGGAGGGGAAGCTCCCCTTTTAATCATAGCTGGTCCCTGCGTGATCGAAAGCGAGGCACATACTCTGAGGCTGGCGGAGAGGATAAAAAGGATCTCCGAGGTAGTGAAACTTCCTTTCGTCTTTAAGGCCTCGTTCGATAAGGCAAACAGAACATCCATAGATTCTTACAGAGGTCCCGGCTTGACCGCGGGACTCAAGATCCTGACAAAAGTTAAAGAAAAATTTTCTCTTCCGGTCCTTTCGGACATCCACGAGAAGACCCATGCTTTTCCGGCAGCCGATGTCCTTGACATCATTCAAATTCCCGCATTCCTATGTCGCCAGACTGACCTTATCCTGGCAGCCGCAAGAACCGGAAAGGTCATCAATATCAAGAAGGGACAGTTTCTCTCCCCCTGGGAGATGAAGAACATCATCGGTAAGGTGGAGCGGGCGGGAAACAGGAACATCATCGTTACTGAGAGGGGAACGACATTCGGTTACAACAACCTGGTCGTCGACATGCGAAGCCTGCCGATCTTGAGGGGGTTAGGATACCCTGTGGCTTTCGACGCCACACACTCGCTACAACGTCCCGGTGGCGAAGGGAAGATGTCCGGCGGAGACGTTGAATTCGTCCCGGCCATCGCGCGCGCAGCCGTTGCCGCCGGCGTGGATGGGGTCTTCTTCGAAGTGCACGACAACCCCTCGAAAGCCCTCAGCGACCCCGCCACCATCTTCAATATCAAGAAAATTAAAGACCTTCTCTTTGTTTTAAAAGTGATTGATTCTGCAGTAAAGTTTTAAAAACTTTTAAGATGGTGGGTTGATAAATGCAGTTAAAAGGCTTTAGTTAATTTACGAGATAAGAAAGATCGATATGTCTTATGTAAAGACTGCGAAAAAGGTTTTGGAGATCGAGGCGGAGGCAATAAGAGAGCTCATCCCGCGTCTCGACGAGAACTTCGCGAAGGCAGTAGAACTCATCGCCAAGTGCACGGGACGTGTCGTCCTGACCGGAATGGGGAAATCCGGGATCATCTGCCATAAGATCGCAGCCACTCTGGCGAGCACGGGAACTCCTGCCCTATTCATGCACCCAGCGGAAGCAATCCACGGAGATCTCGGGATGATCGCAGCCGGCGATGTCGTCATCGCCATATCCAACAGCGGCGAGACGGAAGAGCTCCTGCGCCTTCTCGAGACGATCAAGCGCCTTGACGTCAGGCTCATCTCCATGACCGGTGATCCAGAATCGACTCTGGCGAGACACAGCGATATCGCTCTCAACGTTGGCATCAAACAGGAGGCTTGCCCGATGGGACTCGTCCCGACGGCCTCCACGACCGCATCCCTCGCAATGGGAGATGCACTTGCGCTTGCCCTTGCCGAGAAGAAGGGGTTCACGGCTGACGATTTCGCCATGCTCCATCCTGGCGGCAAGCTTGGTAAGAAGTTGATGAAGGTGGAAAACCTCATGCATGTGGGAGACGAGATGCCAGTCGTAACGATAAGCACCCTCATGAGAGAGGTCATTCTAGAGATGACCAGGAAGAAACTCGGCGTTACCACCGTCCTCGACGAACAGGGCAGGCTTGTCGGGATTCTCACTGATGGAGACCTCAGGAGACTGCTGGAAAGAGAAAAGTACCCTCTTGAGAAAAAAATCGAGGACTGCATGACGAGAACGCCAGTCACTATTTCGAGGAATGAGCTGGCGACGGCAGCCCTGAACATTATGGAGGCAAGGAAGATCACTTCTATCCCGGTTGTCAACAGCGAGGGTAGGCTCGAGGGGATCATACAGATCCACGACCTGTGGCGCATCCAGATGTTTTAAAATGAATCCGAGGCAGGATGCCCCTGCTGTTGAAAATCTTCCGCCTTCAGGGGAGGGATTGATGTGAAGGTGAGAAGAGAGGAATGGAATATGAAGGACGAAATCAGGGAGAGGGCAAAGAAGGTCAAGCTGTTGTTAATGGACGTTGATGGCGTCATGACCGATGGGAAGGTCATCTTCTCAAGTAACGGTGCGGAAGCCAAGGAGTTCGATGCCAAGGATGGGGTAGGGATCAAGATCGCCCAGCGCGTCGGGATAAAGACGGGGCTCATCACCGGTCGGGTCAGCGAGGCCGTCGCCCGCCGCGGCGAGGAACTCGGCATGGATGAGATCCATCAGGGGAAGAAAGAAAAGATCAAGATTTACATGGAAATCATTGACAGACTTTCATTAAAAGACGAAGAGGTCGGCTTCATTGGAGATGATATCATCGATATCCCCATAATGAAAAGGGTCGGTTTTCCGGCTGCCGTAGCCGATGCCCATCCTGCTATTCTTCCATACGCTATTTACACGACATCATCCAGTGGAGGCAGGGGAGCCATCCGGGAAGTCATCGACCTCATTATCAAGGCGCAGGGGAAGTGGAATGCACTCATGAAGCGCTATATATCGTGAGTGGGTTTCAACGTAATCTATTTATCATATCAAAGAAAACCATGATCTAAAAAAGATACATTTCATGATCTAAAAAGACACAAACTATGGAGGAGAACCATGCGTCTTCTCGTCATCATCCTGACCGTTTTTCTTTTCGTACTGATTGTAGCCTTCACCCTTTTCAATCTCAGTGAAAGGGTAAACGTCAGCATATTTTTCACCGAACCGTACATTTATTCCGACGTTCCGCTCTTCCTCGTCGTCATCTTCGCCGTCCTCTTCGGAGCCATCTACACTGGGATCATTGCCCTCGTGGAGGGGATGAACCTTAGGCTCAACAACATGAGATTGAAGAAGACCATCAAGAGGATGGAGAGCGAATTGGATTACCTGAGGAACCTCTCCATCTCGGAGATTTCCAGGGAAGAATCCTCACCGACTTCGAAAGCAAATAAAGAGATCCTCTGATGCGTATCCTGTACTACACCTTTCTCGTCTTCTTCCTGGGGCTCCTGATGGGCATGTGGCTCTACAGGAAACTTTTCTCGTCCCGACCGAAAAAAGTGGGCCTTGATGAATACGAGAGGCTCTACTCGGCGGGGATGAGAAGCCTTGGCATGGGAGACTTCAACAGGGCTGTCGCATCTCTAACTTCAGCGGCGAAACATAGGACTAAATCTTTTGAACTCTTTCTCCTCCTTGGCGATATTTACAGAGAAAAGGGAGAGCCAGAAAAGGCAATCAAGATCCACACTCCACTGAGATTCCGTTCCGATCTGACGGAGAGCCAGAAAGTCATGGTGCTCAACTCTCTCGGACGAGATTACTCCTTTGCTGGCATAAACGATAGAGCGATCCGGTCGTATATGGAGGCTCTCGAGATCGATGATAAGAACCGTGACTCTCTCAAGGAACTCCTCGATCTCTATGAGAAGGAAAAGAAGCTGGAAAGAGCCATCGAGATCTGCCAGAGATTGATGAAGGTGGACCCCGGGATTGAAGACATAAAGCTGGCCCATCTTTACACTGAATTCGGAATCGAGAAGTTCTTCGATGGCAACCTTGATGAAGCGTTGAAGCTCTTCAGGAAAGCATTATCCATTGACGAGGATATTCCTGCTGCTCGGCTGAATACCGGCGATATCCATTTCAGAATGGGAAAACACGAAAAAGCGATGGAAGAATGGGAATCGCTACTAGAAAAGTATTCCGGATACAGACCAATCATCTTAGAGCGGCTGAAAGAGGCTCTGGATGCTCTCTCGGAACCGACCCGGATCGAGAAGATTTGTCTGAAACTCCTCAGAGGGAATTCCGATGACTGGCAGACGAGGCTTTTCCTTTCCGAGCATTATCTTATGGGCAACCAGATGGACATTGCCAAGAGGTACTGCAAGGAAGCTTTCATGATCAACCCTCACTCTCGTTCCGTGCAGAAGCAGCTCCTTAAACTCCTCTCCGGAGAATCCCAGGAAGCCAGAGCATTCACGAAGGATCTCAAGATCTGGGAGCCTCCTCTCTTTACAGACCCTTATCTCTGCAAAGAATGCCGCTTTCAGTCAAACGACTTTTTATGGAAATGCCCCCAGTGCGGAAGCTGGGAATCATTCAGGCTTTGACCTTTACTCTATCTCAACCTGCCGCTTCTCGATTTCTTTCAGTCCCCTGCCGAGCTCTTCCTGCTTCCTTCGCGAGATGAGCTTGCCAACCATATCAAGTTCAGCGGCGAGGAGCATATCGAAGCCGGACCGATAATCATCGATCTCATTCTGGACGATCCTCTTCGCCAGTGCCTTCGCATCCCATTCACCGATCTGCGTGATATTCAGATCTATGAAAGGATTTTTCAGCGCGTCTCCGACTTTGTTCCGGCAGTAGTTGATGAAATTCCTTGCACCCGCTCCCATTTCAGCCCTGATCTTCTCGAATAGGTATCTTTGCTTCTCGTTGAACTTCTCTATGTCATCAAGGATCGCCTCGTCGATCTCGATTTCCTCCTCGGGGATTTCCTCCTTCCCTGCTTCCGCTTCTTCAACGACACCAGCATTTTCGCCGATCTTCATCGCTCGCTCCTGTTCTGTCTCCGCTTTAGCCTCTTCTTCCTTCTTCCCTTCTTTTGCCCATCCAATTTCATTATCTTCTTCTCCTTCCAGATCCCCCTCACGCTTCCATGGAATTGCTTCAATTGCATGCTCGATCCCTGATTCCAGTTTCACGGTCTCCTCCTTTTTCTTAGTTGCTGATAATGCTGGCTGTTCGACCTCTATCTCGCTGGCCTCAACCCGCCTGATGACTCCCAGGACTTGAAGAACCCACAAGAGGCGACACATCTCGAACTCCTTCATTTCGAAGGAGGATAGAATTTCTTGGACTGTCGATGGATTATGAAGCCGGGAAACGATATCCCATAGGACCTTACTGACCGTGATCCTGTCCATGATGTCAAGATAAGCGGCAGTGATGCGCAGGATAGTATCGAGCTCGCCGCATCCCCTGCGGACTCTCGGCCAGCTTCCGATATGATACATGTAATCCATGATAAGATTCTCAAGGGCGATGTCCACCGGAATCCCGGGGGCAGGCGGCTCCTCATCCAGAAAGGTGAACTCTCCCTTCTCGAGTTTCATAACATCGGAGATTATCGTTGAAGCAAACTTCTTCTGCTCCTGTTGTATCTCTTCCCTTGCAAACTCTTCTTCAATGGCCCGTCCGCACTCGGAATCGTCCTTGGAGAATTCGGAGATCCTCCTCAGAAAGGAGACCCGCTCTTTTCCACCCTTAAAAGCCAGGAAATAGAGGAAGGAAACATCCTCATCGGGGATATATATGGATAAGAGCTTCCCTTCTTTTAACCGGAGTCCCACCTGCAATGATTCTCCATGGAGGTAGAGAGTACCGCTCTGGCGTGAGGTGATCAGTCTACCGAACAGGTCGATAATATCCAGAGTTTCCAGGTTCCCGCGGAAACCGCCTCCCCGCAGGAAAGCTTTCAAGACAGGAGATGATTCCTCCTCGATCAGGTCCAGCAGTTTCAGCGCGACCATTGTCTTGACAACGAACAATGTATCGAGTCCGGTCTGTTCCTGGATCTCCTCGACGGAGGATGGATTTCTGAGTTTATCCACGATCGTTTCTTGCTCCGCCAGGAGGAAATGCGAATAGGTTTCTACTTCGTACTGCGGGCTCAGCATGAACTTCTTCTTCAGGCTTCCAAGAGATCTGAGAAGGATCTTGAAATCCGTTATTCTCTGAACCCCCTGTAGGATTATTTCGAACGTGCTCAGGTTCAACGTTATGAGTTCGTTGGTTGGAAGTTCTCCATCCACAAATCGGTAAGCGCCGCTATCCCAGTTGAAGACGCTGAAGATGATGTTCTTCACCTGGTCGATGACTCCTTCCACCACGTCTTCCGTATTCATCGCTGATGAATCAGCAAGGATGGTTCCTATCCTTTTCCCCTTGCCAAGCTTCTGGATCGCGTCTTCGAGATGAGAGTACCGGATCTTACCTTTCTGGAGCAATATTCCACCAAGACGATCGCTCCATTCCGAAGAGCTGGCAAAGATGATGCTCCCCTCTCTGATATACAGGGATTTGATCGCTTCTCCCCTTATAAAATGAAGAACACCGGTCACGCGGCTTTTGCAGACTGAATGGATTATCTGGGGAACGCTCAGTCCTTCGATCCTGGCAAATTCGGCTGGATATATATCATCGGATGAAAAGATGGTATTCATCACATTCTCCAGTCATTTACAACTGCGAGATATTTTTCATCTATAAATTAATCCCTGTGATAAATCAAGTCAAGATAAATTCAGACGGATAATGACTCGAGGAGTTCTTCGGGATGGACCATGGCGGTTCCAATCTTCCCGACAACGATGCCCGCCGCATGGTTGGCGATGATGGAAGCTTCCATGAGGGATGCACCTGAAGCAAGGGATAGTGCAATTGCCGATATGACGGTATCCCCCGCTCCTGTCACGTCGTAAACCTCTTTTGCCACGGTCGGGATCTGGATGGGCTTTCCCCCTTTCTGGAACAGGAGCATCCCTTTCTCTCCCATGGTGATGAGTACGCCTCGGCATCGGTTTTCTCTCATGATTTTATTGCCTGCCTTCAGGATGTCTTGATTATTCTTGAATTCGATGGCCGTCACCCGGGAAGCCTCCAGCAGATTGGGTGTGATGATCGAGGCAGGTTTGTAATGAGGGAAATTGGTCAGCTTGGGATCAATTGCCACCGGGATCCTGGCCCTCCAGGCGACCGGAAGTACTTTGCGCAACAATCTCTTCGTGATAACTCCCTTGTCGTAGTCGGAGATGATGAGACATGAACAGGACTTTTCCAGCCTTTGGATGATTTTCTTTATCATCCTCGCCTCCAGGGCATTGGAGAGAGGCTGATCCATTTCCCGGTCGATCCTGACGACCTGCTGACTGTGAGCAATGACGCGCGTCTTCATAGTCGTCTTGCGAGAATGATCCTCGAAGAGACCATCAGTATCCGTCCCGATGTTTTTGAGCTTCCTTACGATCTCCTTTCCCGCATGGTCATCACCGATGACTGAGAAGCAGGAAGCTTTGCCTCCAAGTGAAGCGATGTTGGAAACAACGTTGCCCGCTCCTCCAAGCAGAGCCGTCTCCCGGCTCAGTTTCACGACGGGTACCGGAGCCTCCGGAGAGATCCTGCTCACGCTTCCCCAGATGTATCGATCCAGCATTATGTCGCCGATGATGATGATAGTCTTCCCCTGAAAGGCAGAGATGATCTCATTGGCACGCGACTTTGAAATCTCGTTCATCTCATTCCTCTTCTACTATTGCCTCATCGATGAGCATGATGGGTATATCATCGCGCACTGGATAGACGCGCTTGCACTGGATACACTTGAGTCCGCTTCCATCCTCCTTGGGCTTGACAGCCGTCTTGCAGACCGGACAAGCAAGGATCTCGAGGAGCCTCTCGTCAATGGCCATGTCACATTTCCTTTATTCAGGCTGATTTATAACAGATTATCCCCCTGATTGTCAAAACTTCTGTTCAAATATGATATATAATTTTAAAAAATGGAGTGCCGACCGAAAATATTGATCGTGAGGCTGGGAGCTATCGGGGATGTTGTGAGGACCCTTCCCTCGCTTCATCTCATCAGGAAGAGATTCCCGGCAGCATGGATCGCCTGGGCTGTCGAGGAGAAATCTCTGGAAATCCTCCTCGGAAATCCCGATCTGGACGAAATCATACTCGCCGAGAGGCAGAGATGGGCTCAACTTCTGAAGAATCCTTTTAAACTTCCTGAAGTGGTTTCGGAGATTTCAAAATTCCTGTCCGGGTTGAGAAGAAAGAAGTTCGACACTGTTGTAGATTTTCACTCCTCGATCAAGAGCGGGATCATTTCCCTGGCAACTGGAGCCGCCGAGAGGATCGGGTACACTGCGAGATATTCGAGAGAATTCAACTTCCTCTTCAACAACATCAGGATGTCGCTGAGGCAGAAGAGGGTCAGCCGGATGGAAAGAAACTTCACCCTCCTGAGACACTTTGGCATCGAAGCGGGAGAGATGAAAGGGAATAAGCCGAGCGTGATGAAGGATAGTATGGCTGGCGATGAGAAGGAAATGATTAAGGACAAGATAAGGAGTGAGATAAAGGAAGAAAGCAGGAATAAAGGAAAATTTGAAATACAGGCTGAGATTGTAGTATCGGATGAGGATAGGATCTACATCGATTGTTTCCTGAAGCGCGAGAATCTCGAGGACAATAAAAGAATCATCGTCTATCCTGGAGCAAGCAGGAGACAGGCTTACAAGAAGTGGGACGCAGATAATTATGCATCACTGGCAGGAATGCTTGTGAAGAACACTGAATTCGCTCTGATCCTGGCATGGGGTCCGGGAGAGATGGATGAGTGTCAGGAAATCGCCAGGAAAGCAAAAGCTTCGATCTGGTTTTCTCCTTCCTTGCAGGAAAGGATCCGCATAGCGCCGGAAACCTCCCTCAAACAGCTTGCCGAGTTGATACGAAGATGCCATCTCTTCATCGGCGGGGATACTGGAGCCATGCACATCTCCTGCGCTGTAAGGACTCCATGCGTAGTTCTTTACGGCCCGACAGACCCGGTCATAAATGCTCCATGGGGAGAGCATTATAGAGTCGTGCACGATGATGCGATTGCATGCTCCCCCTGCCGGAAGAGAAGCTGCCGGAAAGGAACATGCTTCGAAAACCTGACACCGGAAGTCGTCTTCAAAGAAACTCAAGATTTCATCAAAGAAATGAAATGCAGATAAAAGATGTAGAAAAATTCGATCCCGCAAGGATCAAGATGATTCTCATACGGGTGAATAACTGGATCGGCGATGTTGTCATGATTTCCCCTGCCATGCGGAGCATTCGAGAACATTTCAGCAATGCGAAGGTATCAATCCTTGCCAGGAGCTGGGTCGTGGAGACTTTGAAGGGAAACCCGTTCTACGATGAGCTTATCGAATACGACAACCTCGGGATGCACAGGGGATTGACGGGTAGGTGGAGATTGATCCAGGAACTGAAAGAACGGAAGTTCGACCTTGCCATCCTCTTCCAGAAAGCCTTCGAGGCGGCTTTCCTCTCCTTTCTTGCAGGGGTACCTCTGCGCGTGGGTTACGACACCGACCGGAGAGGTTTTTTCCTCTCCCACAAGATCCATGAGACGACCGAAGCAAGAATGAAACACCACGTCGAGTACTTTCTCGATATCGCCCGATTCATCGGATGCGACATAAAGGACAAAAACCTTTACTTCCATTTCGGAGAGGAAGAGAGAAAGAAGGCTTCGGAGATCCTCGGCAAGGAAGGCTTGCCCGGGAAAGATGCATTCCCCGTGGTTGTCATTAACCCTGGAGCCTCGAAGCCGGAAAGACGGTGGCATTACGAGCGATTTGCAGAGCTTGCTGACAGGCTTAATGAACGTCTCGGCGCCCGCATCGTTCTCACTGGAGGCAATGTTGATCGAGAGGGAACGGGAAAGATTCTGGCAAAGATGACAACCGGATCAAAAGCGCTGGACCTGACCGGGAAGATCTCCATTAAAGAGTTCGGCGCTTTGCTCGAGAAGAGCTCGCTTTTCATCGGGAACGACAGCGGGCCGATGCATGTCGCCGCCGCTGTGGGCGCTCCCGTTGTTGCCATCTTCGGTCCGGGGATTCCCGAAAAGACGGCTCCATTTGTAGACGCTCCCCGGTATTTAGCCATCACCAAGAAGTTTTCCTGTGCCCCATGCAGGCAGGATTTCTTCAAAGAATGCAGTCCGGCTCCCTCTGGAAGGCCTTACTGCATCGAAGAGATCTCCGTTGACGAGGTCTTCGAAGCTTCTGCTCTGCTGTTATCGAGAAGTTTCCCGGGATCGCAGGCTGCTGCGTTCAAAGCTTAAGAACTTTTTCATTGACTCATGAAAGTGCTGCAGGCATATAGCTCATCTCGATGGATGAGGATCATGATCATCGATTCAATCTATATTTACTGGGACGCCCGAAGAGCAAAAGTAGTAGAATAAAAGCGATTAAAAACGATTTTCAGGAAAAAATATGGGAGCAAAGATTCTGGATGGGACGACGGTAGCGGAAAAGATCAGAGCAGAAGTGAGTGAAGAGGCCCGGTACTTAAGGGAGACTAGAGGGATCGTCCCAAAGCTTTCAGTCATCCTCGTAGGCGAGAACCCTGCATCGCAGATCTACGTCAGAAACAAGGAAAAGGCAACCCAACAGGCTGGTATGAGCTCCGAAGTCATCCGGATGCCAAAGGATACGTCAATGGAGACATTGCTCTCTACAGTCACGCGATTGAACAAAGACAGGAATGTGCATGGTATTCTAGTCCAGCTTCCGCTTCCGAATCATCTCGACGAGCACAGTGTCATCATGAGCATCGATCCTGACAAGGATGTGGATGGCTTTCATCCCGTGAATGCGGGGAGATTACTAATCGGTCTTAATGGATTTCTCCCCTGCACGCCGGCAGGCATCATCGAGCTTCTCAAATGGTATGAGATTCCCATGAAGGGAAAGCATGCCGTCGTCCTTGGCAGGAGCAACATCGTTGGGAAACCGATGGCTATTCTCCTTCTGAGAGAGCATGCCACCGTGACCGTCTGCCATTCCAGAACTCAGAATCTGCCGGCTGTGGCGGCTACCGGCGATATTCTGGTTGCTGCTATCGGAAAGAAGGCCATGGTGACCGGCGATTATATCAAGGAGGGTGCCGTAGTTGTTGATGTAGGGATTAACAGGGTCACCGACGAAAATGAAGTGAAAGAACTCTTCGGCGAGAGTGAAGAGAGGTTGAAGCAGGTACGTGAGAGAGGATCAACGATCGTCGGAGATGTTCATCCCCTTCAGGCACAGGCAAAGGCAGGATATCTGACGCCAGTCCCGGGCGGAGTCGGCCCTCTCACCATCGCCATGCTGTTGAAGAACACTATTGAATCCACTAAGCTAAAATCAGGCATCTCAGGATAGAATTCAGGAGTAAAATTGTTTGCATAAAGTTTTTTTAAATCAAAAATGGAAAGCTGAAAAGAATAAGAAGGGAGAAGAAGGATCGAGATGAAAAGGGGATTCCTGGAGGTGGGATTAACGGGCGGGATCGCTTCCGGGAAGAGCACCGTGTCAAAAATTCTCTCCTCACTCGGAATCTTCGTGATCGATGCTGATGCAATCGCCCACAGACTTATAGAGCCGGATGGAAGAGCTTTCTGCAAAGTCATCGAAACATTCGGCAATTCAATCATTGAGAGCGGGAAGATCGATCGCAAGAAATTGGCCGACATCGTCTTTAAAGATAAGCTGGCTCTTGCCTATCTTAACGCCATCATTCACCCTCTGGTCCGAGAAGAACTGGAGATCCTGACGGCAAGATACATATCCGAGATACTCAAAAAGGAGATCGCCGAGAGGAACAAAAGGATAGTAATTACTGAAGCGGCGCTCCTTGTTGAAACAGGCTTCTACACGAGTTATGACAGACTCATCGTCGTCCATTGCTCTCGTGATACTCAGATCAAGAGGATCGTGGAACGGGATGGGACGAGCCGCGAGGAAGCTCTGGCGAGGATAAACTCACAGATGCCAATGGACGAGAAGATTGGATATGCCGATTATCTCATCAATACCGATTGCCCTTTTGGGGAGGTGGAACTACAGACCAGGAATCTTCAGGCAAAGCTTCTATCCGATTTCATATGAAATAATCGTAGAAGATCGCAGCAGTCCTTCTGTAAGCCGTTTCTTGTAAAATCAAAAAAGATATGAATCAAAATAAGATGATTCATTTCGAAGAGCTTGGTGAGATCCTATCTCTCATGGCACGGGGCCGGGATTTCGCCGAGATCTACATGGAGAGGAGAGAGTGTACGTATCTCACCTATGATGGAGGCGAGCTTGATGATGCCACTGGGGGGATTGAGGGAGGGGTAGCGCTGCGGATCATTAAAGATGACACTACCTATTTCGCCAATGGAAATGAAACAGACTTCGAAAGCATCATGTACCTTACCCGGAAACTCATAAGCGATGTAGAAAGTTCCGGCAAAGGGACTATCCCTCTATTGAAATTTGTTCCTCGTCAGGAGATCTCCCCTGTTCAGATCAATCCCATGCAGGTTCCAATCGAGAAAAAAGTGGAGATATTGAAAAGAGCCGATTCGGCAGCGCGTGCCTATAGCAACAGGATTGTCCAGGTAACAGCGCAGTATATCGATTCCGTGAAAGATTTTATAGTAGCCGATTCGGAAGGACTTCTCTCGCATGATACGATAACTATAGTTTCTCTTGCTGTTCTCGCGGTAGGCAGGAAGGATGACATGATAAGAAGCGGATGGGAAACGGCATCCCGGACATCCGGTTTTGAGATCTTTGATCAAATCAAGCCTGAAGATGTCGCAACGGAGGCGGCGAGGATCGCAGTCGTGCAGTTCGAAGCGGGACCAGCTCCTGCCGGAACATTCACCGTCGTTATTTCCTCAAAGGCCGGGGGAACAATGATCCATGAGGCATGCGGGCACGGTCTCGAAGCCGACTTCATCGAAAAGGGGCTTTCGGTTTACTCCGGAAAGCTGGGTCAGAAGGTTGCCGCCGGGATGATCACGGTCGTTGACGACGGAACCATGCCAAATCTTAGAGGCTCTTCCAAATTCGATGAGGAGGGAATCCCAGCTCAAAAGATCGTGCTGATAGAAAACGGAATCCTCAAAGGGTTTCTGCATTCGAAGAAGACGGCAAAGAAGATGAAGATGCTGCCTACGGGTAACGGGAGAAGGGAAAGCTACAGGCACCTTCCCATACCCAGGATGAGGAACACTTACATAGCTCCGGGAACGATGGATCCGAAGCAGATCATCGCGCAGGTGAAGGAAGGAATTTTCGTTGCAGATATGGGAGGTGGCGAAGTGGATACGATCTCTGGAAATTTCGTCTTTCACTGTAGCGAAGCTTACATGATCAGGGATGGAAAAGTCTGTGAGCCGATCAGGGATGCCATCCTTACGGGAAATGGTCCAGAGATACTGAACAAGATAGATGCCGTAGGTAACGACATGGGTTTCCAGAGTGGAACCTGCGGAAAGGGGGGACAATCCTCTCCGGTCACCAACGCACAACCGACTATCAGGGTTCCTGGTATCGTCGTCGGAGGCTCTGCACATTGATTTTATGAATGAAGTCATACATAAATGTCTGAACCTCTTCAAAGCGAAAGGAATCGAGGGAGAAGTTTTTCTCATTAATAGCCGAAGAACAAAGATCACCGTTTCCTCTGGCAAAGTGGACACTCTTGAGGAGCGAGAGGAAAGGGGATGCGGGATAAGAGTCTTCCACAAGAAGAGAATCGGTTTTTCTTACACTTCCGACCTGTCAGAGGGATCTCTGCATGCGACGATCCAGAACGCCTATGATTTTTCTCTGCTCTCGTCGGAGGATGATTCAAACATCCTTCCACCGCCGATGGCCGTTGATCCATTAGAATCTTTCAATGCCTCTATTCTGGAAATCCTGGCTTCAAGAAAGATTGCCTTCGCTGCGCGAATCGAAGAAAGCGCAAGAAAGCTCGACCCAAGGATCGAGAAGGTACGTGAGGCAACTTATAAGGATTTCATCGGCGATATCTATCTGGCCAACACGGCAGGAGTCGATCTTTTCTACAGAGCGGGACGGGCAGCAGGCTACATCGAGCTCTCCGCAACGGATGGCAGGTCATCGCAAGCTGGTTCCCATCATGCTTTCGGCCTGACGATGGACGATATAGACCCGGAAGAGATCGGAAGAATTGCGGCTAGAAAGGCACTTGACAAATTGGGAGCAAGGGATTTCAAGACGGCAAAGACCAAGGTGGTCCTGAGCAACGAGATGGCAGCCAATCTTCTCGCGGAGACGGCCTTGATATTTTCAGCCAAGAAGGTCTTGAAGAACAAATCGCTTCTGATAGGAAAGCTCGGGAAGAAGATCGCTTCGACGACGCTTACGCTGATAGACGATGGCAGGAAAAGCGAAGGATTTTTCGCCGCCCCTTTCGATGGAGAAGGAGTTCCAACCCGGGAGACGTTTATCATCCGCGAGGGGCATCTCGAGAACTACCTGCACAACTACCAGACGGCTCTCAAGATGAATCTGGACCACACGTCGAATTGCGTGAGAAACTCTTCTTTGAGCTCCCCAAAGATCGGCATATCTAATCTCTACGTGAAGCCTTCCTCTCATCCGCCTGAAGAGATCATCGGGAGTGTAAATAGCGGAATTTACATCACCGACCTCCTCGGACTCCACACCGCGGATACCATCACAGGAGATTTCTCTCTGGGAGCGGCTGGAAGAGTCATAGAAAATGGAAGGCTCTCATACCCGGTCCAGAAGATAGCTATTTCCGGGAATCTGTTGACGCTGCTTGAATCTGTGGAAGCAGTGGGGAACGACCTGAAATTCTCCCTCTGGTCCGGCGGCGGCGTGACCCTTCTTCTCAAAGAAATGTCGGTAAGCGGTACTTAGAGCATCCTCTTCAGTATTAGACGATCTGCTTCACCGCCAGATAAAATTGGTCAGGCATCTTGACTGGCCGTCCTGCGCTCTTCCTCGATGGCCTTGATCTCTTTGATCCGGTTTCTGGAATCTACGACGATGATGATTGGCTTGTGGCCTTTTATCTCGGAGTCTTCCATCAGCGAGTAGGACGCCACGATGAGTAAGTCTCCCGGATCGGCAAGGTGAGCGGCCGCTCCGTTGACACAGCAAGCTCCGCTTCCCCTTTTCCCTTCGATGACGTAGGTACTGAACCGGTGGCCGCTGTTGACGTTGTAAACATCGATCCTCTCATAGGGAACCATCTTTGCCGCATCGATTAGGTCAGCATCGAGCGTGAGACTTCCCTCATAATGGACGTTCCTTTCAGTGACCGTAATCCTGTGGATCTTGGCCCTGAGCAACTCTCTTCTCATCTTATTCTCCATCTCTCAGATAATTACTCATCATCAAATCCATCTAATGCATAGGCATCCTGTT
Source organism: Acidobacteriota bacterium (assembly GCA_040752675.1). Lineage (NCBI taxonomy): Bacteria > Pseudomonadati > Acidobacteriota > Acidobacteriota bacterium. The sequence continues at coordinate 16,345 of JBFMGF010000093.1, read as the reverse complement.
CCGATTTCCCCTTGCCATTTTATTCTAGGCATTCACGATGATATTGTCGATGAGACGCGTATTGCCGATGAAGACGGCCAGGGCGATCAGAACTTCGCCAGAGATCTTGGATAGGTGCTCGAGTTGTGCCGTATCCGTGATGGAGATGTAATCAATTCTTGCCAGAGGTTCGTCCTCGATGAGCTTTCTCATCCCGATCTCTATCGCTTCCGCATCTTTCTCTCCATCATTTATCAACCTTTGTGCCTCTATCAGCGACCTGTAGAGAATGGTGGCTGCCTTCCTCTCCTCCATGGAGAGGTAATAATTTCTGGAACTCATCGCAAGGCCATCCTCGTGCCTGACGGTCGGAGCCACGACGATCTCCACATTCATGTTCAGGTCTTTTACCATCTTCTTGATGATGATAGCCTGCTGGGCATCCTTCTGACCAAGGATGGCGAAGCTTGGAAGAACGATGTTGAAGAGTTTCAGTACTATGGTCGTCACCCCGCGGAAATGGCCAGGCCGGCTCCGGCCGCACATGGTGTCGCTGAGCCTCTTGACTTCGACGTACGTGAAGTATCCTTCTGGATATACCTCCTCCACCGCCGGCGTGAAGAGATAGTCCACCCCTTCGGCAACCGTCAGATCGACGTCCCTTGCCAGGTCCCTTGGATATTTATCGAAGTCCTCGGCTGGGCCGAACTGAGCCGGGTTCACGAAGATCGAAGCAATTGTGATGTCGGAGAGCTCCCTGGCCCTTCGGAAAAGGCTCAGATGTCCCTCATGGAGAAAACCCATCGTGGGAACGAACCCGATCTTTTTCCCCTTCCCCCTTGCCTCTTTCGAGATTTCCTTCATCCGATTGATCCTGGAGATGATGTCCATCATTTGCCCTCGTCCATCATTAATCTGCTGCCGTTACTCCATACTTCATGAGAAGCTTTTCTGCGACATCCCTCGGCAGAGAGTAGCTCTCATTATCCGACGGGAAATCCCCGCTCTGAACGTCCGATATGAATCTTCTTATGGAACTCTTCACCTCGTCATTGAGATTCGCATATTTTCTTACAAATTTCGGCAGGTAACAAGAATTAAATCCGAGGAGGTCGTGGAAGACAAGAACCTGTCCATCGCAATATCGTCCTGCTCCGATTCCAATCGTCGGAATCTTCAGTTCGGACGAGATGATCCTTGAAAGTTCATCCGGGATTCCCTCCAGGACTATTGAAAATACCCCTTCTTCTTCCAGGATCTTCGCATCCCGGACCAGTTCTTCCGCCTTCTCAAAGATCCTCCCCTGGACCTTGTATCCTCCCATCATGTGTATCGACTGCGGCGTGAGCCCGATGTGCCCCATCACAGGAATCTCTGCATCAAGAATGGCTCTGATGACCCGGACCCGTTTTCTCCCTCCTTCCACTTTCACGCCCTCAGCGCCACCTTCCTGGACGAAGCGTCCAGCATTCCTCACGGCATCTTCCACAGAGGTATGATAGGAAAGATAGGGCATGTCTCCAATCAGAAGGGCCCGCTTTCTTCCCCTTGCTGCCGCCTTCGTGTGGTGAATCATCTCCTCCATCGTGACCTTCAATGTGTTCTCGTATCCAAGGACGACCATCCCGAGGGAATCCCCAACAAGGATGATGTCGATCCCGGCATCATCTGCCACTTGCGCGGAAGGGTAGTCGTAAGCGGTGATCATAGAGATTCTCCTCCCCTCCTTTTTTCTTGCGAAGATGTCAGGAATGGTTATCTTGGGCAGGAAGTCTGTACCGCTCATCGCAGCCTCCTTTCTCCCCACCTGTTAGGTTGAGGGAAATCAGCAGCGGCTCTTGCTACGGGGAATCTACCAATCTACTATACCCATCCCGGTCAGCCTTTCGATCCGAGTGGGACATAATACTGAACACCTTTCCCCATGTTTCTTATTCTCATTACCAGGTCATCAAGGTCTTCCGGCTGATGAACGAAGTCAATATCCGACGTGTTTATAACCAGTAGCGGTGAAGCATCGTAGTGGAAGAAGAAGTAATTGTATGCCTTGTTGACCTCATTTATGTATTCTTCCGAGATCTCCTTCTCGTAATCTCGCTTTCTCCCTTTGATCCTCTCGTAGAGGACACTCGTCTCTGCCTGAAGGTAGATCACCAAGTCAGGCATCGGAACGTTGACCTCGAGCATGCCATAGAGCTTTTCATAAAGCATCAGCTCGCTATCATTGAGATTAAGATACGCGAAAATCTTGTCTTTTGCAAACAGATAGTCGCATATGATGAGCTGCTGGAAGAGATCCGCCTGTTTGAGCTCCGAGAGCTGGCGATAGCGGTTCAGGAGGAAGAAGAGCTGAGTCTGGAAGGCCGCCCCGGTCTTATCGTTGTAAAAATCCTTTAGGAAGGGGTTCTCTATACTCTCCACGACCTTCCGGGCATTGAACTTCTCCGCAAGACGTTCAACAAGGCTTGTCTTCCCTACTCCGATCGGCCCTTCTACCGCAATCTGCTTGAATTTCATAAAGATAATTCGGTAACCAACCCTATGTTTTCATCTTTAGATGCTTTTATATGATTAACTGTATTTATCAATCAGACATCTTAGAAGTTTTTTTAAGATGGTGATGCTTGGCCTCGGCCACCTGCCGCTATGACTTTAGAACTGTCGTCTTTACTTTGCAAGGTTGAAGGTTTATCTTTTCACCTGAGTTTGAAATTATATTTTAATTTTAGCCGAACAATCAAGAGAAGAATTCATTAGTTATGTCAGGTATTTTTCCTGACGGAATAGGAAAAGAATCAGATCACTATATCAAGCTTCCTGACCATACAAGCATCCTGGCATTCATCAATGAGAAGCCTCACATTTTTTTTAAAGACCGGATGAATGATGTAGGGCGCAATCTCTGCAAGCGGGACGAGAACGAACTTTCTTTGGTGCATTCTGGGATGCGGGATGGTGAGCCGCTCAGTCTTCAGGACAAGATCACCATAAAAAATGATGTCCGCATCAAATGTCCTGGATTTCTTCCGGTCCTTGTCTCTTATTCGACCCATCTCGGACTCAATCTGCAGGCAGGTGCTTAGCAGATCTTCCGGCTGAAGAGAAGTCTCAACTTCCATGACCAGATTATAATAATCACATACTCCTGCCATCCCAACAGGTTCCGTCTCATAGATTGATGAGAGAGATCTGATGACCAGCCCCTTTCCCTGCAGTAGCCGAATCCCTCTTTGCAGATTTCGTAGTCTATCTCCGAGATTGGAACCCAGAGAAAGATAGCATAAGGGTATCTGGCTCTTTTTTTTCTCCATCGGTTATCTCAGAGGTTGATTCGATCTCTTGCCTGGCATGTTCTGGTAAGTAATGGTGAGGTTGATCTTAGTTCTGCATGCTGCCGACATCCTGAATGCTCACTCTTCGATATGTATTCATTAGTTTAATGTTTCATCCATTTTATTCTTTAGGGAAGAATAGCGTCAAGAAGAATAGAACAAAATTCTTATGAAGTAGCTTGACATTTGAAAAGCGCAATCCTATAGTATTGGCACTCTTTAGGCAAGAGTGCTAATTTTATTTTTAGGATAAATGTAACTCTTTCATTTTCAACCAATTAGAAAGGAGGATGTACTATGAAGATCAAACCATTAGCCGATCGAATTCTAATCAAGAGGCTCGAAGAGAAAGAGGTCGTAAAGGGGGGGATCATCATCCCCGACACGGCGAAAGAGAAGCCGATGGAAGGAAAAGTCATTGCCGTCGGTCCCGGCAGGCTGGACGACAATGGCAAAAGGGTCCCGATCGAAGTGAAAGTGGGCGACAAGGTCCTGTTCGGCAAATATGCGGGAACAGAGATCAAGATCGAGGATGAAGAGCATGTTATCCTGAGAGAAGACGAAATCCTAGGAATCATTCAATGACGAATTACAGAAGCCCGGACACTACTGTGCGTTCCGGCTCATACTCGATGTCAAGGATCACCGATGAGAAATCGAGTTATCTTAAAAATTAGCAAGAAAAGTGAAAATCAAACAATGAAAAGGAGGTTATAGATTATGGCAGCAAAGGATATCATTTATGCTGAGGATTGCAGGCAGGCAATTCTCAAAGGAATCAACAAGCTTGCCGATGCCGTCAAGGTTACACTTGGCCCAAAGGGGCGAAATGTCATCCTGGAGAAGAAGTTCGGTTCTCCCACAAGTACGAAGGACGGTGTAACCGTAGCCAAAGAGATCGAGTTGAACGATCCTAAAGAGAATATGGGCGCCCAGATGGTGAGAGAGGTCGCCAGCAAGACGTCCGATACAGCCGGTGATGGAACGACAACCGCAACCGTCCTTGCGCAGGCGATCTATCGGGAAGGGATCAAGGCAGTTACGTCCGGCGCCAATCCGATGGATCTCAAGAAAGGAATTGAGAAAGCGGTCGAGATCTCCGTTAATGAGATAAAGAACCTCTCCCAAAAGGTGGCAGGAAAGATGATCGCACAGGTGGGCACTGTCTCGGCCAACAACGACGAGACTATCGGCCAGATCATTGCCGAGGCGATGGAGAAGGTCGGGAAGGATGGCGTTATCACCGTCGAAGAGGCAAAATCAATGGAGACTTCTCTCGACGTCGTGGAAGGAATGCAGTTTGATCGAGGGTATCTCTCACCGTACTTCGTCACCGATGCCGAGAGGATGGAATGCGTCCTCGAGGATATCAAGATACTCATCCACGAGAAGAAGATCAGCAACATGAAAGAGCTCCTTCCACTGCTCGAACAGATCGCAAGAGCCGGGAAACCATTGCTCATCATCGCCGAGGACGTAGAAGGCGAGGCCCTTGCCACGCTCGTCGTAAATAAACTCAGAGGAACGCTCCAGTGCTCCGCAGTCAAGGCTCCTGGATTCGGTGACCGCAGGAAGGAGATGCTCAAGGACATCGCCATTCTGACTGGTGGAAAGAGCATCACGGAGGATCTCGGGATCAAGCTCGAGAACATCCGGATGGAAGACCTCGGCGAAGCCAAGAAGATCGTCATCGACAAGGACAACACGACCATCATCGAAGGGAAAGGAAAGCAGTCTGAGATCGAAGGACGGGTGAAGCAGATCAGAACACAGATCGAGGATACAACCTCCGATTACGACCGGGAGAAACTACAGGAAAGGCTGGCCAAACTGATTGGCGGTGTTGCAGTCATTAAAGTCGGTGCAGCCACAGAGACAGAGATGAAGGAGAAGAAAGCAAGAGTCGAGGATGCCATGCATGCGACGAAGGCAGCCGTCGAGGAAGGGATTGTTCCCGGTGGCGGAGTTGCCCTCCTGAGAGCCCAGAACGCCATCGATAAATACCTGAAAGAGAAGAAGGAAAAGGAGCTGAACGATGACCAGGTCATCGGATTCAACATCGTGAAGAGAGCCCTTGAGGAACCGATTCGGCAGATTGTCCAGAACGCCGGTCAGGAAGATTCCGTCATCGTAAATGAAGTGAGGAACCTTGAGAAGGAAAAGGGGAAGAACTGGGGCTTCGATGCTTATAAAGAAACTTTCGCCGACATGGTCGAGGGCGGGATCATCGATCCAACCAAAGTCGTGAGGACGGCTCTTCAGAACGCTTCCTCCATAGCTAGTCTGATGCTCACAACGGAGGCAGCGGTCTATGAAATCCCGGAGGAGAAGAAGCCACCGATGATGCCTCCACATGGCGGCGGCATGGGTGACATGTACTAACTCCTCATCCACAAACGAGAGGCGATGACAGGTCAGGCATGATGCCTGACCTGTCCTGTCATTTTCTTTTTATTTACCTTTGTCGGAAAACTCAGAGAAGCCTTCTTTAATCTCGACATCGGGCGGGATATTCAGTTTGTAGATTTCCGCACTAATCTCCTCGTTAATTTTTAAATTGTCGAATGTGAGCGTCGTTTTGTCTCCATCCATCTCCACATATTGGATCTGGTATGGTTGAAGGGTCGTTTTATCGATCCAGATCCTTACAACATCGACTCTTTTCTTCGCCCTTCTCTTCTTAGGTCTGAGGGTCATGATAATCTTCTTGGAGTTATTGTTGTTAGAGACCTCGATATTGTAATAGTCTTTTAGATCTTTCGAGATCTGCCCGACGGCGAAAAATTTAAAGACCTGCCCACTGAACCGCTTGATGTTGACTTTCTCCGCTTTCTTTTCTTTGGGGTAATAACTGATTAGGTCATTTTTCGTCAGAAGGAATGTCTTTTCTTCAGGATTCTGATATTCCCAGAGGGCCTGGCTCGGACTCGTAAAATAGAACCTCCCCTTCGATACAACCGGCTCTTCGAGGAGCTTCAGCTCTTTCTTCTCGACGAATGTTGCCTGGATGGTCTTCGTCTCTTTCTGGACGAAGTCAAACTTCTTGAAAAATGCTTCGGTTTGTTCATCAGTGTAAATAGTATGCTTCTCTTCAGTCCCCAGAAGACCGTAAGAGAGCGTTGCCACAAGAAAAAAGATGAAAATCCCTTTTAAATCATACTTCTGCATGCAAAAAAGTCTATCAGCCATAAACCATTTCGTCAAGAAAATCCAATGCTTAAGCTAAAAAGAATGAGGCAGCGTTGTGGGCAGAATCTTCTCCGGTGATGAAATCATCACGATTAAAGTGAAATAATAGATCTAAGGTATTCTAATGAGAAAGTTTCACTTAAACTTCACGGGCACGAAGCTCTGTACGATGCTGATTTCCTCGTGGATCCTCCTGTCGATTGCTTCCCAGTCCGATTTTGGAATGGAAAGGAAGACATCGGCGACCATGGGATCGAATTGAGTTCCTTTGAACTTAAGGACTTCATCCCGGGCCTGCTCGTAGGTAAGCGCATTCCGGTATGGGCGAGGCGATGTCATGGCATCCAGCGTATCGGCAACGGCAAATATCCGCGCCGCCAGCGGTATGGAGCCGTTTTTCAATCCTCCCGGATAGCCTGTGCCATCCCACCTCTCATGGTGATGAAGCACAATGAGAAGCGCGTCCTCGAGGAATTTGATGCCGCTCAGCACCTTATACCCGTACTCAGGATGCTTTCGCATGATGCACCATTCCTCATCGGTCAATTTTCCCGGCTTTCTCAGAATGGCATCGGGTATCCCGATCTTCCCGACATCATGAAGAAGGGCTCCCCTTCTGATATCGACCATATTCTTGCCGACAATCCCAATCCTCTCGGCAATAAGCGATGTATACTCGACGACCCTCTTGGAATGCCCCTGGGTCTCCGCGTCTCTCGTATCGAGGGCGACTATGAGGGCTTCCAGGGTCGCATTGTAGTTCTCTTGGATTTGATGGAAAGCGACGGATAGCTCATTGTAGAGCCTCTCTATCTCTTTCGTCTTGCTGAGAATCTCTTCCGTTCTCTCCCGGACTTTCTTCTCAAGGTTGAGTTGATACTCTCTATTCTCCTGGATCAATCTTCGCTTTTCTAACGTCCTTTCGATGACGATCCGCAACTCCTCGAAATTGAACGGCTTCGTAACATAGTCACTGGCGCCGAGCCTCATTGCATGGATTGCCGAATCGATGTCGATGACCCCGGTCACCATGATTACATCCATGTCATGATCGTGCTCTTTGATCGTGCGGAGGAGGTCTATGCCACTCTCGCCGGGCATGTTGATGTCGCTGAGAACAAGTTGGAATCGATCACTTTTGAGCTTTTCCAGTGCTTCGCTATAGTTAGAAGCTGTAAAACATTCGTATCCCGAGAGATCTAACCCTTCGCTCAGGACCTCTCTCACCGAAGGCTCGTCATCAACCACAAGGATCTTCTTCAGATCATCCATTCTCTCTTAAAACCATTTGGTCTTTCAAAGGTAATATATTCCCCGCAAGATATTTTTCCACTCCTTTGCTCGAGATGAGCGAGCGCTGGAAAGCAAAATAAACATTATTGAGTTCTTTGATCTATTTGGTATCGGCCCAGCTTTTGCCGGAAGAGACATTGACGATCAATGGAGCCTTCAGTGGATAAACGTACTCCATCTTCTCCTTGACAAGCCTCTTCACCTTCTCGACATTCTCTTCAGGGACCTCGAAGAGAAGCTCATCGTGGACCTGGAGTATCATGCGGGCTTGATATTGTCCAAACTCCCTGTGGATTGATATCATGGCTTTTTTTATTAGATCGGCCGCCGTCCCCTGTATTGTCGTGTTGACCGCCTGCCTGATCGCCTGCTGCATGAGCCTCTGGTTCTTGCTGCCTATCTCCTTGAAATATCTCACCCTCCCGAAGAGCGTCGTAACGTACCCCTCCTTCCTGACGAACTCCGTCGTCTCATCGATGTAGTCTCTCACCCTCCGAAACCTCTGGAAATAGGAATCTATGAACCTTTGAGCCTCCCTGCTGGAGATCCCCAGCTCCCTGGACAGACGAAAGGCTCCCATCCCATAGAGAATCCCGAAGTTGATGGTCTTCGCAAAACGCCTGTGATCATCAGTCACGCTTTCGTAAGGGATCCCCAGAATCCTTGAGGCGGTTGTTCTATGGATATCCTCCTCCTTCACGAAGGATTCGATCATGTCCTGGTCATCGGAGAGATGGGCAAGGATTCTCAGCTCCACCTGGGAATAATCTGCGGAGACAAAGAGATACCCCTCTTCAGGGACGAATGCCTTTCTGATCTCCTTTCCCGATTCGGAACGGATCGGGATGTTCTGGAGGTTGGGATCGCTCGAAGAGAGCCTCCCGGTGGCCGTCCCGGTCTGATGAAAGGATGTGTGGACCCTTCCCGTCCCAGGGTCTATTAGAGCCGGAAGGGCATCCACGTAAGTCGCTTTCATCTTAGCGATGCTCCTGTACTCCAGCACCTTCCGCGGCAGCGGGTGAACGGCTGATAGCTCTTCCAGCACTTCCATCCCCGTTGCAAACTCACGGCTCTTCGGTGTCTTCCTGGCATGGGCGAGTCCAAGCTTCCTGAAGAGGATATCGCCTAACTGCTTCGGGGAATTGATGTTGAACTTTTGTCCTGCCAGTTTGTAGATCTCCTCGCTGACAGCTTGAAGCTCGGCTTCCATATCGATGGACATCGACCCGAGTAGTTCCGTGTCGATCTTCACGCCTGACATCTCCATCCCGGCAAGGACCTCGATGAGAGGCATCTCTACCGTCTCATACAGCTCTTCAAGATTCTCTTTCAGCAGCATATTTTTGAGAAGTGGATGGAGCCTCGCAGTATAGAAGGCTCTCCTGGCACAGTTCTGCAAGAGACGCTGCTCGGGAATGTGACCATCCTCTTCTTCCAGCTTCTCTTCGGTATATCGAGCATGAAGCACCTCTTCGACGATTGTGGGAAGTTCAAAATCTTTCCTAGATGGATCAAGCAGGTAGGCTGCTAACATTGCATCGAAAGAGATCCCACCGAGATCAATCTCATGCCTTCTGAGAGAGATGAGCGAAGTCTTGAGGTCGTGTCCGATCTTCTTTATCTTCTCATTCTGCAGGGCTCTCTTCAGTGTCTCCAGAGCCAGGAGATTGTTCAGGAATACACCTTCAGAAGGAAGAAGAAAAGCGTAGCTCTTTCCTTCATCAGGGATGTAAAATGAAATGGCTATTTTCTCCCTGTTTTTTTGGTGCCCCGGCATGCGAAGGAGGCCGATGAAAGCCTCCCTCCTCTTCGCAAGTTTATCCTCCAGAGCACTCAGATCATCCAGGCTTGCGATCGGTTCAAAGGTTACCTCTCCAGAAGAAGGGGCCGTACCCTCCACTACTTCTCCCTTCTCCAACCCCGCAAGCATGGAGGAAAAGCCAAGCTCCGTGAAAAGCGCTCTCAGTTCTTCCTCCCGGATGCCCTTGTATTTCAGAGAGCCAGGCTCCAGGATCAGCGGAACGCTCTGCTCAATCTTTGCCAGCTTCCGACTCATGACAGCGCGATCTTTATGCTGTGATACGCTTTCCCACGACTTGTAGGAACTTCCCTTCTCCAGATCCTTCAATAGTTTCTTCAGTATTCGAAGTTCCGTTGGCACCCCTTCCGGTTCGTTGAGATAGTCTGATTTCTTCTTTGCAATCTCTTCGAAGGAAGCTAAAAGTTCTTCGACTTTCTTATAGAAGCCGGAATCCTTTTCTACATTCAGCAGCGCTCGCCCTTTTTCTCTTGCTTCATCCAGTTCATCGAAAAAACGCTCCCATGGTATTTTCCTGTGAGCCCCAGAGGATGCTTCTATCTCCTCGATCTCCTTAAGTAGCGCATTTCTCAATGCAAAGAATGCAATAAATCTTTCTGCTCTGTCGATGACTTTTTCGAGGGAACCATAGGTTGCGATTATCTCCTTAGCCCTCTTCTCACCGATGCCGGGGACACCGGGGATGTTATCAACGGGGTCTCCCCAGAGGGAAAAGACGTCGACGACTCGCTCCGGGGCAACGCCGAATATCCTCATGACTTCTTCTTTCCCGATCTCTCCTTCCTCTTTCTGCGGATTGAGCATCAAGACAGATCCATCGACAAGCTGGAAGAGGTCCTTGTCGGAGGCGACGATGACGACGGAAAACCCCTCTTCACTGGCCTTTCTGGAGAGCGTCCCGATGAGGTCATCCGCCTCATAGCCTTCCATTTCCAGTACCGGAACTCCGAACGCCTCGCAGACTTTTTTCGCATACGGGAACTGGATGCTCAACTCTTCCGGGGCTTCCGGTCTATTCGCCTTGTACCCCTTGAACTCTTCGTGACGGAAGGTGGGAGCAGAAAGGTCGAAGGCACATGCAACATAGTCAGGCTTCTTCTCTGCCAGAAGTTTCTTGAGCATTCTTGCAAAACCATATACGGCGTTCGTCGGCAGACCTCTCTGGTTCGTGAGCTGGCTTTTGATGGCATAGAAGGCCCTGAAGATCTGGTTCGTTCCATCTATCAGATAGATCCTTTTCTTTTCCATCATCTCTTCTAATCCAGGTGTGGTTTGAAGAAACTCTCGACATCGTCAAGCCGATCCGTGACTTTGAAGGGAGGGAGGGATTCCAGGAAGACCCTTCCATATTTTCTGGTGAGGACTCTCGGATCGAATAGGGCGAGAATCCCCTTATCCTTCCGGCTCCTGATCAGTCTCCCGAGCCCCTGTTTCAATTCGATGACGGCCATGGGAAGTTGATACTCATAGAAAGCGTTCCTCCCCTCTTCCTTCAGATACTTGATGCGGGTCGCGATGAGCGGGTCCGAAGGGACATCGAAGGGGATTTTATCTATGGCAACGAGGCTGAGAGATTCTCCCTGGACATCCACTCCATGCCAGAAGGATGAGGTGGCAAAGAGGACGGCTCCCCTTCCCGACCGGAACTCCTCGAGAAGCTCCGTCTTTGGCATCTCACCCTGGAGGAGCAGAGGGTACCTTATTTTGGATGCCATCATCCTGTGAAGCTTTTTCATGTTGGCTATGCTGGTGAAGAGGACAAAGGCTCTCCCCTCACTGATCTCCAGCAGCTTCAGGAGATCCTCTTTCATCCTTTCAAGGAAAGACTCCTCGTGCGGCTCGGGCATGGAACCGGGGAGATACATGATGGCCTGCTTCTCGAAGTCGTACGGGGATTCTACCGCGAGCTCTTGATGATTCACCACACCCAGTCTTTCCCTGTAAAAGGAGAAATCCCCCGCAATCGAGAGAGTGGCAGAAGTCATGATGGCACACTTCACCCTTTCAAAGAGATTGACTCTGAGAATCTCCGAAACATCAATGGGTGAAGCCTGGAGGATGACATTCTTCTTCCTGATTTCATACCAGTAGACGTATTTACGATCTTCCTGTTTGACGAGGAACTGGAGGGCCTGGAGAAGTCTTTCCTTTCTGTTCAAGATATTCTCAAGCTCTTCGCCCTCTCCCACCCGTTCCGTCATAGCCGTGCTGAGCAGATCGAAGCTGTTGGAGAGAACGGAAACCCTGGAGGAGAGCAGACCCCTCTTTGCCTCTGGAAACTGTAACTTTCCCTCATCACCCTCAAAATGCGAGAAGAAATCATCGACCGATTCCTTCGCTCCAGCAAAAATTTTCTTCTTTTCATTGATCTTCGTCCTTTCCGGGAAGAGCTTCTCCGCATCCCGCAACAGTTCATCGAACTTCCTGCGGCTCACAGAGATTCCAAAATAGTTCGTTGCCACTTCTTCCATCATGTGAGCCTCATCGAAGATGAGGTGCTCGTACGGCGGAATCACTGCACCAAAATCGCTTCTGATGGAGAGATCGGCAAAGAAGAGGTGATGATTGACGATGACAATATCTGCCCCCAGAGCCTTGTTCTTGAGGAGAGTCAGGAAGCATGGCTTGAAATAGGGGCATTTCTTCCCCATGCATGTGTCGCTCTTTGCGTTTATGTCTGACCAGATAGAAATATCCTCTGGAACTCCTTTGAGTTCTCCCCGGTCTCCAGTCTTAGTCTTCATTGCCCAGCCCTTCAGGGTATCGAAAAAGGTTGCCTCCTCAAGTTCCCTGAACAGGGGCTGTCTCTCGAAATCTCTGAACCGTTTCAAGCAGAGATAGTTTTCCCTTCCCTTCATGCAACAGGCTTTGAAAGAGTAGCTGAACCTTTTCCTGATGAAAGGGATATCCTTAAAGAAGATCTGTTCCTGAAGATTTTTGGTGCCGGTCGAAATGATGAACTTCTTTTTCGATTCCAGAGCAGGAATGAGATAGGCCATCGTCTTTCCAATCCCGGTTCCAGCCTCGATTAGAAGATGTCTTTCCGCAGCGATCGCATTCATCACCGCCTCTGCCATCTCGTGCTGCCCGGCCCTGTATTCATAATCAGGATGCGCCTTTGCCAGTACACCACTCTCAGCAAAAATTTTCTTCATAGTCACCGGATTCATAAATGTTTTTGGATGATGCGGCGCGATTCTCGGGAGGCTTCCCTCATTTTTCCCCTTTTCAAATGCGAGAGGATCCGGCTTCTGGAAAGCGCATCGAAGATCTTTTTTCTCTTCGCTGGGGATGCGACCTGCTGGAGGACCTCTGTTCTGATCTCTCCCATAAGGTTGAGATATTTTTCGTATTCTCTCCCAAATATCTTTTCCAGCTTTTTCCTGATCTCCCTGGCAAGGGTCGGGCTCTTCCCCGACGTGGAAACGGCAATCTGAAGATCTCCTCTGGAGATTGATGACGGAACAGTGAAATGGCAGAGTTCTGGATCATCCACGACGTTGCATAAGATGTTGAACCGTGTGGCTTCCCTGTAGATCTTCCAATTCAATTCCCTGTCACCGGTTGCAACGATAACGATAGCTGAGCCCTTAAGGTCCTCCTTTCTAAATTCCCGCTTCAAATATTTTATCTTGCCGTTTTCCACCAGACTCTTGAGAGATGATATCAATTCAGGACTGATGACCTTCACCACGGCGCCAGCATCGAGGAGAGACTTTACCTTTCGTCTGGCGACGTTTCCTCCACCCACAACCAGACAACTCTTCCCCCGAATATCAAGAAAGACAGGGTAGTATTTCATATAATAAGGTAGGTGTTCAAATAACGCTCCGGATCATCTATCATTTGAAGAGTCTGTCCTCGAGAGCCCTGATCTTTTCCACTCTTTGTAAGTGCCTCCCGCCGCTGAAATCGGTCTCGAGCCAGATCCTTGTCATATCGAGGATATTCTCATAATCATTTATCCTGCTTCCCATGCAGAGGATGTTGGCATCGTTGTGCTCCCTGCTCAGTCTTGCCATCTCGGGTGTGCAGGCGAGCGCCGCCCTGATACCCTTGACCTTATTGGCCGTGATGGACATACCGATCCCACTTCCGCATATCAATACCCCCCTGTCGAACTTCCCCGAGGAAACGGCCTCGGCCGCTTGCAATCCGAAGTCGACGTAGTCCACTGATTCTTCGGAAGATGTCCCGAAATCGCTTACCCCGTATCCCAGTTTCTTGACATCTTCCATCAACTTCTCTTTCGTTTGAAAACCTGCATGATCGGAAGCAAAAAGGATCCTCATAGAACCCCCTAACCCTTATGGTATTCCAGGTTCAACTTTTCATACTCCTGCCGCGCATAATTGTCCGTCATTCCCGCAATGTGATCACAGATCAATCTAACGAACCGCGGGTCTTTTTTATAGCGAACAATCTCTTTCCCCATCCGTTTTCCGGGTATGTCCCGGAGGAATTTCACCCCCCTGATCTCCCGATACCGGAGAAGAAGATAATCTTCAAGAATCAGGGGATTTCTGTAATACGCCATGAAAAGCCCCTCGATGATTCTCTTCGCCCTCTCCCTGACTCTCTGGGTATGAAATGTATAAGCTGTTCGGGAGGAAATGAAATCCCAGAACTCGCCGAACATCTTCTTTACTCGGGGAGGAAATGAAATCTCGTTTCCACTGATTGTCTCTCTCGATTGATAGAATCTCTCCGTGCTGCAAACGCCGTTTTTTTCGGCCCAGCGGCTGAGTGCTTGAAGGGAATGGCAGATGACGTTGGTCACGAGGAGATGGGTGAGACCTCTGTTGATGGAAGCAATCTTCATATAGCGCCCTCTCAGCGCTGTATATCTCTTCCCGATTTTCTTGATTAGCTCTCTCACCAGGGCAAGACGTTCCGCTTCCTTCAGCTCGATGATCCCGCACCTCAGTCCGTCATCGGCGCTCTCGATCTGAGTGGCGATCTCGTCGGCGATGAAAACCACCTGGGCCTCGAATGACGGTGCAAGTCCTGGATGCAGGCCTTCTTTTATCATATCAGGATAAGCCATATCCTTTCCTTTCTCTCCCTGCTTCACGATCCCCTCCCTGGTATCGCTGGTCAGGTTGAGTCCCTCATGTTCGTACCTCTTCTCTAAGAGATCGACCACTCTCAACGATTGTTTGTTTCTTGCGAATCCGTACAGGTCTGTCTTAATCTCCGTCAACCCTTCGAGTATCCTCCCTTTTAAGATGGAATCAAGAGTTTTTTCCGCAGCCTCTCCAAAGGGCGGAACTCCCAGGTCATGCGCCAGCGAGATCGCCTCGATCAGATCCTCATTTAGGCTCAACCCTCTCCCGAGGGTCCTGGCAATCTGGCTGACCTCCAGCGTATGATTGAGCCTGTCCCTTCCATGATCCTCATCAGTTATATGGGAGATACTCGCCTTATTCCTCAGCCTTCGAAAAGCTCTGGAATAGATGATCCTGTCCCTGTCTCTCTGGAATTCAGTCCTGTAATCGAAGAGCCTTCCCTCTGAGCTGACGTCGATCAACCTCCTGGCGCGTGAGCTCTTGAGCGCATAACAGGAGAGGCGTTCCTCCTCATATTTTTCAAGGACTTCCCTTGTTCTGATTGGGCCGGTTTCTTGAAGCATCACATACTCTTCATAAAGATGACTCAATGTTAATTATATTATATCAATGAGCTTCCCGATTCTAAACGATTTCCATTAGATCCAAGCCAAGATTTGAAGAGATGGAACAAAAATGCAATAATTGAAAATTGAGGTTGCACGAAAGAACATTTGAGCGTATATTACAAAACAAATAAAAGAAACGTTATGAAATAAGAGAGGTGGTGATAGAAGAAGAAATCGAGCGACAAACTGAATGGTTGTGAAAAATTGTGATAAAAATCTGAAAATATGTGATAGTTTTAAATTGGACTTTCAGCTGTTTTGACAATATATGAAAAAGGATGTTAATTTTAGGAAAAGATATTTAGGAGGAGGGTTATGAAAGTTAGATTGGTTTTAGCGATTTTCTTGAGCATCGGGGTTTTATCACTGCCAGTACTAGCGAAAGATGTTACGATTGGCGATTTCGCACTGAAGTATGCCAATGCCCTGAACTTGAAGGTCAGCAACCCCAGCGACGCAGTTAGAGCCCTTGCTGCAAAAGGACTGATGGGAAGTGATACCGATGTATCATCTCCTCTGACAGAAGCCGCTCTTGCCGAGATCTTTGAGAGAGCCGGTCTCAATGCTTCCACAAGCAATCCTGGTGACAAGGTATCCGAGAACACGGTCAGCTCCGCGATTTCAAGTCTTGCTGGTAGCGTTAATACCAACCTCCCCGGTGGTGGCAACTCCTCACCAATGGGAAGCAGCGGCGGCGACGACGAAGCTAACAATAATGGTAAAAAGACAAGACCGTTTGGGCAAGAGCCAAACAGCCGTGCTAATCCCAATGCCTTCTATGGTCGAGAAGACGAAGGCTAATGCCTTTTACTGATCGCAAATAGCATTGAAAAAGCCGCTGGCTTTCGTGCCGGCGGTTTTTATTTTCCGCTTCAAAACAATCACCCTAACAGTAAAATAGCTGCGCGACCCTCAATAATTCTGACTATATTAGGGTTTGCTGAAAAAGTCATTTTCGTTTTTTTATTAAGAAGAATACCTTTCCCCTTCTTTTTCCTCTCTTAGATTTTCTTCAATCCCTTACGTCATTCTCTTCAGTGCTCTGTTCAGGTTCAT
>JBFMGF010000092.1 GCA_040752675.1 Acidobacteriota bacterium | reverse complement strand
AACTCTTCTCATGGCGATCCAGTTGGCCAACCTTATTTATGGTTAAGGAGGGATTTCAACGGGGGAGCGGGATATAAGGTTTTTCCCCGGCGATCTTCCTGCGAGCTGCCTCTTCCCTTGTCTTCAGGGCTTCTTCCCTCCTGATCCCTGCTAATGTTTCCAGAACGAGGAAGAGATAGATGGCGGCTCCAGCGAAGAATGTGATCCTGATATGAGCCGCGGCAATCAATCCGCTCACCATTGGACCGATGGCTCCACCAAGGAGAGCCGAGCTCGAGAGGATAGCATAGGATGTTGCCCGGCTTCTTTCCGGGAACAGGGTGCCTCCAGTAGTGAAAGCAACAGTCAGGACTCCACCTGTTAAAAATCCTGCCAGTATCCTCATCGCCAGGAATTGGTATTCTGACTGCACAAAAGCCATGGGGAAGACAGTGAGTACCCCCCCTGCTAACGAGAAGATGACGAGCCTTTTCGGAAGGAGCTTTGTGGCCAGGTGCCCGAGGATGAAAGCGGAGGCGGCCTCGGCAAAGGAGGCAAAGGAAACGGTGATTCCGGAGATCAATCCCAGATTTTCCTTTGTTCTGGAAAGCATTTCGACGAAGAGGGGAGTCACTGTGGAGAAACTTCTCGAGACGAGGTTGGCAAAGAAGAGAAGGATGATGATGGAAAGAATGCCGGGGATCCTCAGAATCTCCATGAATCTGAGTCCTCTCTCTGATTCTATATTCTGCAGTACTGTGTTCTCCATCTTTCTTCTCCTTGTTTCTCCTTCGTGGATATCATAAGGGGATGGATCTTCAGCGTAGAGAGTGGCTTTTAAGCCGTGAGATGCCCTGCTTCCAAATCGCACAGAGTCTCCCAGCGTCACATTGGAGGACAGAGATTCATTCTTTACGTCCTTATAAAAGAAGACGATAAGCGCGAAAGAGATGAAGCAGAGAAAGGATGTTATTCCACAAGCCGCTCTCAATCCTATAAGATCGTAAAGGATACCGCCAATGAAGGGACCCACCCCCACTGATAAGATCTGGAAGGACTGCAGCATTCCGATGGATCTTCCGATACTCTCTTTAGGACAGCCGGAGGTAATCAGGGCGATTGACATGGCGCTGAAACCACTGAAGATGCCAAGGAGGATTCTCAGTGCCAGAAGGGAATAGACATCCCATACGAAGATCATTAGAAACCAATGGATGGTCATGGCCAGGAGAACTCTGCCGACCATTATCTTCATCCCGTACCGATCGGCCACTCTTCCCCAGAAAGGGCCGAGAAGGGCGGCAAGAAGGGGGGATATGCTAAGGAGGATCCCTGACCAGATAGCTATAGCTCCCCCCTTCACTCCCAAGGAGGCGACAAAATAGGGGAGGAATGGCATGACAAATGTGAAACCCATGAAAACAATGGAAGCTGCCAAAATGACAGCGATCTGATTTCTCTTCCACTGTTCCTCGGGCCATCTCAAAAGCATAGCCTTTTATTTTAATGAAGGTCTGCCAATATTACAAATGCTCATAGTTTCTCTGCGAAAAGTTCGGCTACAGGCAATCCAGGAATCTTTGATAGATGCAGGGTCAAGTCCATTAACTCGTTTGTTTTCAATGGAATAGATATGAATATTGAGTGAAACATCCCAGTAATGGGGGGTTCATTGGACAAATAAAATGCTTTAGCTCAAGCCAAATGACCTGAAAATATGCTGCTAGATAAGGGTGCTACGGAAGTGAAAAAAAGTTGTTGACAAAATGGGATTTAGGCCGTATTATCTATGAACTTTATATGGCAAAGAAATTGCTGCCTAGATTATAGAATTTTGAAACTTTTATGGATAAAATGAATCTACATTAGTAGAAAAATAATTAACTTGACTATATATAAATTTCATATTAATTTTTATATAGTCTTTAAAATACGGGTGGAGGAAAAATGACGAAAGTGAATAGCGGAAAGAAGGTTATCAATACACATATTTCCGATGAAGAGCACAAGTTCTTGAAAGAGATGGCGAAGAAAAACAGCATGACCTTGACGATGTATCTAAGGTTGCTGATCAGGAATGACATGAGGAGTGTGGGCCAGCTTAATAATTATCTGAAACATGATAAATGAGTGATAATTCATAAAGACCTCCCGGCAAGCTGTTCTTGAAAATTATTTTTAACAGACTCACCCGGTAAATAGGAAATGCAAGCATCTGCAGAAGCGTCTGCGGATGCTGTTGGAGGATAGATATCAGAAATGTTTCAACCTAAAGAAAATTTTGAAGAGTACATAAGAGACAAGTTTGAGGATGTAGAGTTCGAAGAGATCGATCAGGAAGCCGAATCCGTTGAAACAGAGACGATTCCCGAGCTCCCTGAGATCCCTTCCTCCATACCGAAGAAGCTTCTCCCGCTTTACCTCCGTGAGATGGGAAGCACACCCCTCATCAACGAGGCAGAGGAAGTGAAGTATGCAAAACTGCTGCTTGAGGGAAGGAAAGCCGTGGCCAAACTGGTGAAGAACCTTCCCGCTTCTGCCAGGAAAATCATTCTTCCGGAACGGGAGAGATGGAGAAAGGTCGAGGAGAGACCGCTGGATGAGATAAGCGACATCGTCGACAGGATTCTATGTTACGCTGACAACATAGCCGGCAGGCATGAGTTCGACAGAATTAAGCAGGAAGCCATGGCAGCCCAGAGGAAGATCACGGCGGCAAGGGACAAGCTGATCCTTGCCAACCTGAGACTCGTTGTCCATCTTGCCAAGAAATTCCTCAATCATGGGATACCTTTCATGGATCTCATCCAGGAGGGAAACATTGGTTTGATGAAGGCCGTTGAGAAATTCGAATACACGAGAGGAAACAAGTTCGGTACTTATGCCTACTGGTGGATCAAGCAATCCATTGAGAGAGCTATCGCCGACAAGGCCAGAACCATTCGGATTCCGGTCCATGTCAACGAGAAGATGAAGAAGATAGCTCGCGCTGCGAGAGAACTCGAAGAGAAACTCCGAAGGAGGCCAACGCCGGAGGAGATTGCCAAGAAGGTAAGGCTTCCGATCGAGAAAGTGGAAGAGATCCTCGGAGTTGTACGCGAGCCTCAAGCTCTGGATGAGACTCACAATACGGAAGACGGGTATGGAATGCTCCGGTTCGTTCCTGATGCAAAGGCCGTCTCTCCCCATGACGTGACCGTTGACATGGAACTGAAATCAAAACTGGATAACATCATGCAGGCTCTGACGATGAGAGAACAGAGGATCATCAGGATGAGGTTCGGGATCGGCCAGGGATCTCCAAGCACGCTGGAAGAGATCGGGAGGAAGATGAATCTTTCCAGAGAGAGGATCAGGCAGATCGAGGCAGCGGCTCTCAAGAAGATCAAAAGAGTGGATGACTGTTGCATCTTGAAAGATTACCTCTCCTCCTGACGAATGTTCCAGCGCCGCGATAGGAACAGGCTGAGTTCTCAAAAAGACTCAGCTTTTTTTTGAGATCAAACATATTTCCGGATAGAAAAATATCTTTTTGTTGAAAACTTTTTTATTTCTAGCACTTAAAGAATAATAGATTTATTGCCATTCGAGCAAACTTGTAAGTATTTGAAAAATAAAAAGTTATCTGTATGCCTAATCTTTGTGCAATCTGGTCTAACTTTCTAATTTTTCGTGATTTATGACGATGGATCCGTTGTTTTCAACATGGTTTTCCACAGATTCTGTGAGTAATCCTCGTTGGGATGCAAGATTTGATTTTCATTTGTGAGGAACCATGCTTTACAAGAGTATATTTAATTGTTAATATTTGGAAAAAATCAAGCTCTTAGAGCGGAGGTTCTATGAACAGAAAACCCGCCGTTTCTGGAATGTTCTATCCCAGCACTCCTGCCGAATTAAGAGAAATGATAGAAGAATTTGTAGATAGGAAAGCTGCTAAGGAGAAAGCAATTGCCATCATCTCTCCTCATGCAGGGTACATCTATTCTGGAAAAGTCGCGGGGAGAATATTTTCTTCCGTCGAGCTGCCTGAGAATTTCATAATACTCTGCCCGAATCATACGGGGCGTGGAGCCAGAGCCTCAATCATGGATTACGGTACCTGGGAAACCCCTCTCGGCAAGGTGAAAATCAATTCCGATCTTGCCCTCCTTCTCAAAGATAACTCACCGACGCTGGAGGCCGATTCGGATGCGCACATCCGTGAACACTCTCTGGAAGTTCAGCTCCCCTTTCTCCAGCACCTTCTCGACGATTTTTCCTTCGTGCCGATATGTCTGTCGACACAGAGCTACAGGGAGCTAACGGATATCGGGGAAGGGATCGCTTCCTCGGTCAGGGAGTATGAGAAACCAGTGCTCATCATCGTGAGCAGCGACATGACTCATTATGAAGATGCCAATTCCGCGAGGGAGAAGGACATGAAAGCCATCAGGATGATAGAAGAAATCAATCCACGGGGTCTTTACGACACGGTAAGGAGCGAGGGAATCACCATGTGCGGCTATGCTCCGGCCGTTTCCGCTCTCGAGGCATGCTGCCAGTTGAAAGCAAAGAGAGGCAAACTGGTAATCTACACGACATCTGGAGATACGACAGGTGATTACAGTAGTGTTGTTGCCTATGCGGGTGTTCTTATAGCTTGAGGAGATACGGTAACATAAACGGAAGAAGGGATAGCGTGATTCATCGTCCTGGCCTCTCTTTCTTCTCTATCTTCCTGATTCTAATCGCCTTACTTTTCCCTGTCTTCACTAACGCCATCTTATGCAGCGCACCCGAGGAAGAGAGGGGGTCTAGGGCTTCAGAGGAAAAAACTCTGGAGAGGCAATCGAAAAAGGTGCTCCTGCCCGTTGAATTGAAAGAGGAAATCAAAATCAGCGCGGAAAAGGTGAGCAAGAGTTCGGAAAATGAGTATCTTTTTGAGGGTTTTGTTGACATTGTCAGCGGCACATCAAGGATCCAGGCGGATAAGGTCTATCTTGACAATAAGACAAAGAATTGTCTGGCCGAAGGTTCTGTCCTGCTTGATTGGGGGGAGAACAGGCTTGCAGGTGATAAGCTCGAATTTAACCTCGATACTAAAAAAGGTGTCATATATTCCGTTCTGGGATACATTGAGCCGGAGTATCTATTTAGCGCTGAGAAGGTCGAGAAGATTGCGGATGATAAGATCGTCATTCGCAAGGGGGTTTTCACATCCTGCACCCAGCCAACACCATACTGGAGCTTCAGGGTCGGGCGAGCCCTTGTGCATCTCGATCACTATGCTCATCTGAGAAATGTCCTCTTCAAAGTGAGGAAGATCCCTCTCATCTATCTTCCTTACCTCATCTGGCCTGTCAAGGAAGATCGAGCTGCTGGCTTTCTCTTTCCGGAAGTTGGATCCACGAAGAATAGAGGAAGGGTGATCAGCGAAGCATTTTTTTGGCCCATCAGGCGCAATATGGATGTCACTTTCTATGCGGATTATTACACCCTTGCCGGCCTTGCAGGGGGGATAGAATACAACTTCCTACCGAACGATCAGGGGAAGGGAAGATTCCTCGGCTATTACATCGACGATAAGGTAGCCGACAGGAATAGATACAACTTTAATTACACACAGGAACAGAACTTTCCCAAGGGGTACCGGCTGACGGCAGACGTCAATGAGATAAGCGATTTCAATTATTTCATAGACTTTGAGAGGGATCTAAAGCTGAGCGCGATGAACTATTCCCTCTCGAGGATCAACCTGGCGAGGAACTGGTCCTATTACTCCACCAATTTCAGGGCGGAAAGGAGAGAGCAGCTCCTGGGAGGGGGTGAGCTGGTGCAATCCATTCTCCCCCGGATAGAGTTCAGAGGGAGAAGTCAACGGCTCTGGAATTCTCTTTTCTATTTCTCCTTTGAATCGTCGTTCAACAACTTTGCCAAAGAGATAACGAGGCTTGATCCCCTCCTGGGTGAGGTTAAGAGTTACGATGCCGATTACATGAGATTCGACCTTTTCCCAACTATCTCCGCGCCATATTCGCCCTTCCCGTGGCTGGATCTGAATCCATCGATACATTTCCGGGAGACCTATTATACCAGGAGACTGGATCCAGAGGATTCCTCACGGGTTGTGAGCGAATCTCTTAACAGGTTTCTGGCGGGAGGCACCCTCGAGATCATCGGACCGAAGTTTTACAGGATCTATGAACGGCCGAAGAGCGAGTTCTCTCCCCTTTACAAGCACAGCATGGAACCAAGGATCGTTTACTCTTACTCGCCGACTTTCGATAGAGACATGGAAGTTCCCAGGTTTGATGAGATTGATTTTGCGAGAGGGGGGAACATTGCGACTCTATTTCTGAGGAATGCCCTCTATGCGAAGAGATCCCCTTCTCCGGCTGCCGTACCCAGCGAGCCTGAAGATGTGAAGAAACCGGCGGAGAACGTTGTCGATGACACTGAATTGAAGATCGAGAGTGAGGATGAAGGTGAAGATAAAAAGAAGAAGGAGAACTTCACTCAGAAGAGGGTAGCTCTTCAAGCCTTGAATCCTGTAGAGATCGCCTCGTTCGAAATCTTTCAAAGCTACTCCTTCGACTTTCCGCTCTCGTCATCGGGGGCTTCACAGAATTTTGAAACTAAGAACTCCTCCCCCATATCGGCAGTTCTGCGACTCAATCCAGCGGCAAATTACAGCTTTGATCTCAAGGCGACCTACGATACGATATACAAAGCCTTGAGGAGCAGCTCCATAAGCGCCTCGTTGAAGAAAGGGGAAATCGGCTTCCTTTCTCTGAACCTATTTCGCCTGAAAGGATTCGAGGGAACGCAGGATCACGAGCAACTAACATTCGAAGGGGGAACGCAACTCTTCCATCAGAAATTGGGGCTGAACGTCAAGTTGAGTTACAACTTATTCGAGAGCTTCTTGCCTGAGCAGAGATACAGAATAGAATATTTCACCCAGTGCTGCGGGTTCTATTTTGAGTATCTTAAAAGGGATTTCACGACCAATGAGAGAAGGGAGTTCCGATTCGCAATCGATCTGAAGGGGATTGGGAAGGTAATTGATTTTCACCATGGCTTTCCCAAATGAGACTTTTGTTGAAACTCAGGTTAATGTTCGGATTGACTGCGGGGTCGAGATCTGGTTTTGTTCTGGCGAAGACACCAGGGTTGAAGTTTAGATTCAAGCTCGGTCGCGCCACACGAGATTGTGGGCTATCTCGCTGTTTGGGATCATGATACATGAGCATTAAGTTTCTCATCACAGGATCTGACGGGCTTCTTGGAAAAGATGTATCAAAGATCGTTTCATATGAGTATCCCGATTCTACGATCGAGTCTACGATGGAGTTCCTGGACATCAGAGACTACGACCGTCTTGCCATGGAGTTTGAGAGAATTCTACCCACAGTGGTAATAAACTGTGCCGCCATGTCCAACGTTGACTGGTGCGAGGATCATCCTGATGAGGCTTTCGAGGTGAATGCCGAAGGAGCGTTCAATATTGCAAGAGGATGCAGACATATCGGGGCGAGGCTCATCCATGTCAGCACTGACTACGTCTTTGATGGAAAGAAGACGACGCCTTACGCGGAGCATGACCAGCCCAACCCTCTTTCCATCTACGGGAGATCGAAATGGGAAGGGGAGAAGGCTATTCTCGAAGAGAACCCGGACAGCATAATCCTCAGAACCTCGACTCTTTTTGGAAGAGGCGGCCCGAACTTTGGAAGCAGCGTCGTGGATCGTTGCCGGAAAGGGGAAAAGATCAAAGCGGTCGTCGATTGGTACAGCTCCCCGACATCGACTATTGATCTGGCAAAAGCGATGAAAAGACTTCTGGGGATCGAGTTCAAAGGAATTCTTCACTTCGTGAACTCGGAAGTCTGTTCAAGATACGAGCTGGCGTCGGCGGCGCTGAGGATGGAAGGGATCGATGAATCACACTTGATCCCGGTCAGGTTGAAGGATCTCGATCTAAAGGCTCCACGGCCGTCGTACTCGGCTCTCGACAATTCTCTCTACACGAGATTGTCGGGCGAGAAGCCGAGAGGATGGAAGGAGGCTCTCAGAGACTTCCTTCTCGGCCAGGTTTAAGATCATGGATCAAAACAAAAGATGACATTTGAGACCGGAGGTTGACAGAAATGAGATGCTACCCGCAAAGAGTTGGTTTTCTTTTTTTGTTTCTTTCTCTGTGCATGGTTCAGGTATCTGGTCTCTCCATGATTCAGGAAGGAAAAGCTACACTCCCCGAGTCTGACGAGATTCTGATCATGGAGAAGATGTCGGAATGCTCCTTTCTCAAGAATGTCTTTCACGAAGGGGATCCATTGATCATTTCAAAGGAGAATGACTGGCTCTTTGCAAACCTGGTCAAAGACATGAAGACCTACGTATTCGGATACAAAGGTGGTCAGATGAGAGACTGGGGGGCGCATCTTCCGAGATGGTCGCTGGCCGTGGGGAGCATGGAACTGGGGCTAGTAATTGCTCATTTCAGCGGCGTCGTGAAGGATGGGAAGTACGTCCTCAACCATGTATCTACCATCTCCAGAAAGTGCCGCAACACAGACATTCATGCCTCGGTGAGCTTCGCAGGAACAATTGAACAGATCTCAATCGATGAGAACTGTGACAACTTCCTGGATAAGATCTACAACGTGGATGTGGGGGTGGGGTCAGATTTTGAAAAAGAACCGTGGGCCGGTGCCGCAAAGATCATCCTTGAGAGTATCGGCAGACTTAAATCAGGGAACTGGTGATCATTCTTCCTTCGGGGAAGCCTTTTTACTGTTGGTCAGGGTTTTCGCCACTTTTACCTTGGCGGCGCGCAAGGTCTGTCCCTGGAACGTGTAGCCGGGCTGAATCTCTTCTAAGATCAGATTGTTCTTTGATGGATCGTTGACTTCTTCGACTATCATCGCTTCGGCTAAGTTCGGATCAAAAGTGGCTCCCAGAAGTTTCATCTTCTCCACTCCCTCCCTGTTCAGGATGGACAGGAACTGGTCTCTGGCGATGACAATTCCCTCGAGGAGTCTGCTTTGGTCGTTGGTGTTGCTGGCTGACAGAATGGCCCTGTCCAGGTTATCGAGCATCTCCAGGAGCTTCATGAATATTTCCCTCTTGCTGGCTGCAACCTTCTTGTCAATATCTCTTTTCAATCGCATCCTGTACTCTTCATGCTCGGCCTGAATCCTCTTGAAGGCTTGAATGTACTCCAGGAGCTTCTTCTCGCTTTCCTCTTTGCTGGCCTTGAGCTCTTCCACATAGCTCGGGTAGAGTTCCGGTTCCTTTCCTTCTTCAGTTGCTTCTCCCTTTTCTTTCTTCGTCCAGAATCTCTTGTCGATGACCTTGAATGGTTTCTTATCGGCTAGTGCCTTTTCATCTCCGTTGCCTTTTCCGGTGCCGCCTTTTTTCTTTTCTGCTTTTTCTTCTTTAATATTATCCATACGACCCGAACCTCCCGAAGGATTAATCAAGCTCCATCGTCAAACGGTAACTGTATCTCCCGCGCACTATAAGCATATAGATGCTCCTCCTCGAGAGGAGCTTCGGGAGCAACTTGTTGTAATCCTCGACGCTATCGATGAAGTTATTGTCGATCTGAATGATTATGTCACCCCTCTCGAGTCCCCTTCGATCTGCCGGTCCTCCCGGCTTGATCCTGGAAATGACTACTCCTTTGGATCGAGAGCCAGTGACGATGCTGAAGATACTTGATCTGGTGGAGGAGACTTCCATCCCAAGTTTCTCGAAGGAGAATCTCCTGCTGGGAAAGTCTCCGATGGTGAGTGCGGAGGTTCTAAATCCTCCTTTTCCGCTGATGGAAAGAACGACGCGATCGCCAATGTTGTGTTTGCTGATGATCGTGTCGTAATCTTCCTTGGAATCCAACTCTTCATTCCCGATCCTGGTGATGATGTCTCCCACTCTGATCCCGGTTGATTCGGCGGGGCTTCCCGAGAATACTTTGACTACGACGGTCCCTTTTGATTCCGTGGTTTTTAAGTATCTCTTCAGTTCAGCATCGAGCGTGGCCACTTCCATTCCAAGCCAGAGAGGGCGTACTTCGCCGTAACTGACGAGTTCATAGAAAACCTTCTTCGCCCTGTCGATCGGAATGGCAAAACCGATCCCCTCAGCCTCGCTTATAATGGCCGTGTTGATGCCAATAAGTTCCCCCTCGATGTTAAGGAGCGCGCCACCGCTGTTCCCGGGGTTTATTGCCGCATCGATCTGGATGAAGTCGCTGTAAATCCTTTCCCCGTTCCTCGCCTTCAGCTTTCTTCCGAGGGCGGAGACGACCCCTGTCGTCACCGTATTGGAGAAGCCAAAGGGATTCCCGATGGCGATTACTGTTTCTCCGATCATCAGGTCATCGGAGCGCCCAAGCCTGATGGAGGGAAGTGGATCTGTGGCATTGATCTTGAGAACAGCCAGGTCAGACGAAGGGTCCGTACCAGCCACTTCGGCAAAGAACTCTCGCTTGTCCGCAAGGGAGATTCTGATTCGGGAAGCTCCCATGATGACATGTTCATTTGTGAGAATGTACCCTTTGCCATCAATAATAACTCCCGAGCCAAGGGAGTTTTGTACGTATTCCTCTTGGGGAGCCTCAAAGAAAAAATCTCTGAAGAAACTTCTTAGGTGGGAGTCGAAGAAAGGATTATCCTCGAGCTTCTGTTCAGTCGAGATATTCACTACGGCAGGTCCAGCCTTCTCTGCCACCTGCACGATGCCGCTTCTACGCTGAGCTTGAGGAAAAGCCTCGGAATCCGGAAATAAAATGAGAACGACGAAAAAAATGGCAGGGATCAAGGCGATCTTTCTTTTTTTCATAGTCTCCTCACCGGGGAAATCACCCGGTCCTTTTTAGAACAAACCAGAATGCAAGCATGGCTACATCCGATCTATTCTGGAAAATTCTCAAAAGGGTTAAAAGCTTCTGCTGAGAAGACGGCGGATCCTCTCCTCGATGGGAGGATGCGTGCTGAAAAGGTTCAGGAGGGATCCCGCCGATAACGGCTTCACGATGAACATGTGGCTGGTGGCGGGATTGGCCTCCATGGGAATCCTTCCGGAATATTTCCCGAGTTTCTCCAGCGCCCTTGCCAGACCCTGAGGGTTCCCGGCAAAATTTGCCCCCGAAGCATCGGCCTGGTATTCGCGCGATCTCGCAATGGCCATCTGTATCAGAACGGCAGCAATCGGAGCCAGGATAGCCATGAAGAGAAGAGCAAAGGCATTTCCTCCCTCTTCGCGATTCCTGCCTCCGTATCCACCGAAGAGTGCTGCCCATCTTGCCATGTTCGCAAGAAACATGATTGCTCCCGCGATCGTGGCTGCGATCGATCCAATGAGGATATCCCTGTTCCTCACATGAGCCATCTCGTGGGCGATGACGCCTTCAAGCTCTTCTTCCGTGAGAAGATTGAGGAGCCCTCCGGTCACTGCTACCGCAGCATGAGCCGGGTTTCTTCCCGTCGCAAAGGCGTTGGGAGCCTCAGCCGGCATGATGTAGATCTTCGGCTTCGGAATGCTGGCCCTTGCGGCAAGCCTTCCAACGATGGAATGCAGATCGGGAGCTTCGGATTCCTGGATTTCCTTCGCCCGGTACATTGCGAGGACTATCTTATCGGAAAACCAGTAACTGACAAAGTTCATGATCCCGGCAAAAACAAGGGCAATGAGCATGCCCTGCTGACCACCCAGAAGGCTTCCGACGACGAGGATGAGCCCTGTGAGAAGCCCCAGAAGTATAGCTGTTTTGAACGAATTTGCCATCATCTACAATCCTTTCTGATTTCTTTTGCACTGTATTGTATCAGATAATCGCCGTTTCGACACAACGGTCGACTATTTGATCTCGACTTTGATCTTTTTCGACTTCGTTTCTTCCTTTTTGGGAATAACGACTTCCAGAACACCGTTCTTGTGCTCGGCCATTATCCTGTCCACATCAACGGTGTTAGGGAGGGTGAAGCTTCTCGAAAATGCCCCGTAAGCACGTTCGATCCTGAGGTAATCCTCCCTCTTTGTCTCTTTTTCAAGCTGTCTCTCTCCCTTGATCGTGAGCATGTAATTCTCGACTTTCAACTCGATCTCATCCTGTTTCATTCCGGGGAGGTCCACCTTCAGGACGATCCTGTCCGCAATTTCATAAATATCCACGGAAGGGCTCCATGCTCCAGCGGAGAGCCCCTCTTCCATGGCTCTCGACCTGGAAAGAGAATCTTCGAAAAGTTTATTCATTCTCTCCTGCAAGGCCAGCAGATCTCTGAAAGGATCCCATCTTGTGATAGCCATATCCGTCACCTCCTGTTGAATCGGTTACGAACCATGAAAGACTCAATTTCTTGCCGGTGTTTCCATCCTCTTTTCGAAGAGGATATCCCCCTTTGAAGAGAGGTCTACCACGACAGTATCGCCTTCATTATAATCTCCTTCAAGCAGTTTCAGCGAGAGGGGATTTTGAATTAGCCTCTGGAGCGCCCTCTTGAGGGGTCTTGCTCCGAATGCCTGGTCGAATCCCTCCTCAGCTATGAACTCTTTTGCTTTATCCGTGAGGATGATCTCTAACTTCTTTTCTGCGAGAAGAGCCTTGAGCCTGCCCACCTGAATGTCGACGATCCTGAGAATATCACTCTTCTGCAGATTCCTGAAGATGATGACGTCATCGATTCTGTTGATGAACTCGGGGCGGAAAAAGGCTTTCAGAGCATCTTCCATCTTCTTCTTTACTTCTTCCGTTCTTGGCCCCGCAAGTTCGTTGATATAGGAAGAAGCGATGTTCGAGGTCATTATGATGATGGTATTCCTGAAGTTGACCGTTCTCCCTCTCCCGTCCGTCAGCCTTCCCTCGTCAAGGATCTGCAGAAGGATGTTGAAGACATCAGGATGGGCCTTCTCGATCTCATCGAGAAGGATGACCGAGTAAGGTCTCCTTCTGATAACCTCCGTGAGTTGCCCTCCCTCCTCATAACCGACGTAACCGGGAGGGGCGCCGATCATCCGGGCGACGGAATGCTTTTCCATGTACTCGGACATATCGAGACGGACCATGGCACGCTCGTCATCGAAGAGGGCCTCTGATAGAGCTCTTGCCAGTTCGGTCTTCCCGACGCCAGTCGGACCCATGAAGATGAAAGAGCCGATCGGCTGATTAGGATCTTTCAATCCCGCGCGAGCTCTTCGTACCGCATTGCAGGCCGCTGCTACCGCTTCGTCCTGCCCCACGACTCTCCGCTTGATATGCTCCTCCAGGTGGACAAGCTTTTTCGTCTCGCTCTCGAGCATCCGCGAGACAGGGATCCCGGTCCATTTGGATACGATGATGGCGACATCCTCCTCATCCACTTCTTCTTTGAGCATCTTCTGCTCTCTCTGGAGTTGGGCCAGGGAGGAGTTTTCCTCCTCCAGTTTCTTTCCCAGCTCCAGCAGCCTGCCATATCTCAGTTCCGCCGTCCTTCCGAGATCTCCCTCCCTCTCAGCTTTCTCCGCCTCGATCTTCACGTTTTCAATCTCTTCTTTTATTCTGCGGATTTTCGAGATCTTATCCTTCTCGGCATTCCAGTGTAGCTTCATCCCGTTCAAATCTTCCTTCAGTTTTGAGATCTCAAAGGATATCTTTTTCATCCGTTCTTTCGAAATCTCGTCTTCCTCTTTCTTGAGCGCCTCATATTCGATCTCGAGCTGCGTGATCTTCCTCTGTATCTCATCAATCTCGGTCGGCATGGAATCTATTTCTATCCTGAGCCTGGAAGCGGCCTCATCGATGAGATCGATGGCTTTATCTGGGAGAAAGCGGTCTGATATGTATCTGTTGGAGAGGAGAACGGCGGCTACGATGGCTCCGTCCTGGATCCTGACTCCATGATGGACTTCATACCTTTCCTTCAGACCTCTCAGGATGGTGATGGTGTCTTCCGCTGTGGGCTCTTTGACGAGAACGGGCTGAAACCGCCTTTCAAGCGCGGCGTCTTTCTCGATGTGCTTCTTGTATTCGTTCAGCGTGGTCGCGCCGACACAGCGGAGCTCTCCTCT
Source organism: Acidobacteriota bacterium (assembly GCA_040752675.1). NCBI lineage: Bacteria > Pseudomonadati > Acidobacteriota > Acidobacteriota bacterium. The sequence goes on along the minus strand of JBFMGF010000092.1, from coordinate 5,162 downwards.
TGCCAGAGCCGGCTTCAGCATATTGGAGGCATCCACTGCGCCTTCTGCAGCTCCTGCGCCCACAAGGGTGTGAAGCTCGTCAATGAAGAGTATGATCTCGCCGGAGGCTTCCTCGATCTCTTTGAGAAACGCCTTCAAACGGTCCTCGAACTCTCCTCTGTACTTCGTTCCAGCGACAAGAGCACCGATGTCGAGAGCTATGACCTTCTTGTTCTTCAACCCATCAGGAACATCACCGTTAGCGATCCGTCGAGCCAGCCCTTCCACGATGGCCGTTTTGCCAACCCCGGGCTCACCGATGAGAACGGGGTTATTTTTCGTCCTTCTCGAAAGGACCTGAATGACCCTCCGGATCTCATCGTCCCGCCCGATGACTGGATCAAGCTTCCCCTTACGGGCAAGGTCGGTGAGATTCTTTGAGAATCTCTCCAGAGCCTGATATCTGGACTCCGGACTCTGGTCCGTCACTCTCTGTGATCCCCGAACTGATTTCAGAGCCTGGAGGATCCGATCATAGGTTACTCCGCATCTTCTGAAAATTTCGGAAGCTTTTCCGCGCTGTTCTTCCACTATGGCAAGAAGAACATGTTCCGCAGAAACATAATCATCCTTGAAGTCTTCCGCAATTTTATAGGATCGATTTAGGGCCTTTTGAAGTGATGAGGAGATGCCAGGCTGTGAGAGTCCTTCACCAATGGCTCTCGGCTCTCTCTGTAAAGAGGATTCCAATTCAGCCAGGATAAGCTTCCTGTCGGTCTCCAGTTTTTTCAGGATTGCATTTGCGATCCCTTCCGGTTGCCTGAGAAGGGCAAGCGTCAGATGCTCTGGCTTGATCTCAGGGTGATCGTACTGCCCGGCAATCTCCTGCGATTCCTGGAGAGCTTCCTGTACTTTCAAAGTCAATCTATCGACTCTCACGCTGTGGATTTCCTTTCCACTGAAAAAATCGTTTGTTTATATAAAATTGAACCACTATAAAGTCAAGCTGCTTGGCTCGGATTTATCCGATAAGAAAGCGTCGCGTTGCACGAGGGACGAGAAAGAATGCCCGCTTGGTGAGGGTTCTGGCTACTAATAAAAGCATAGCGAACCTGTATTGCTAATTGTTTTAGAGTCGCCGATGGGATTGGTGGAACGAAAAAAGAGCACATTGAAGGAAGGGAATTAGGAAATGAAGAACCCTCCCTTGAGGGGAGGGGTCTTTAGATTCAGGGAATCAGACGGAAATGACTCTTTTGATTTCAGGAATCGTTTCCCTGATTTTCTGCTCGACGAAATGAGCAAGGGTCATGGCGGACATGGGGCATCCCACGCAGGCCCCGGTAAGCCGGACGCGGACCTCATCTCCGATGATGTCCACGAGCTCGATATCGCCGCCATCTCTCTGGAGAGCCGGCTTTATCTCATCGATGACCTTTTGAACCTTTTCTTTCATGCTTCCTCCAATTCTTTTTTTGTCGGGATCGGGCGTAATAATCGATCTGTATAAATCACTCGAGGGTTATGGCATTGTTTGGGCAGTTCTCGACGCAGAGATAGCAGTATGTACAAGCATTCTCGTTGACGATTCTCGTCTCCCCATCTTTGTGTTCGAAGACATCTTCAGGGCATACCTGAGCACAGAACCCTGATCCCTCGCAAAGTGCATAATCTATTATTACAGCCATTGTTGAAAACCTCGCATAAAATATTAATTTTTAATTATTATAGCAGCGTCCTCGGGAAAGCAAAATGTGGTTCTCAGGCAAGGCGGTCCAGGAAACGTTCTATTTCATGCAGGCACTCCTGGGGGTGGGTCAGGACGATGTGATGCCCGGAGTGTTTTATCACCTTCAAGGAAAGCTCAGGCAGCTTTTTCGCAAGATCGATTACTCCGCTCAGCGGGGAAACCTGGTCCCTCTCTCCGTGGAGAGCAAGGACGGGGATATCATTGAGACGTGATAAGAACTGATCTGCCCTGTATTTCAGGAGACAATTTTCCAGCGTGGAGGTGAGAGAGCGGAACGTAAATTTCCTGCTGTCGATCAGGACTGGAAACGGTATCCGAGAAAGATATGTAAGAGACATGTTAAAACCTGACCTCCAGATCTGCGAGAAGTTCGCAGAAAAACTGTTCGTCGTCAATAGATTCCTGTAGCTGGCCGATCCTCTCCAGAAAATCCTGTGAGCCATAGCCTCGTTGGGAAAAGCCGGAATGGAGATTAGAACAAGCCCGGCCACTTGACCCGGATATGCAGCGGCATATTCCGCTGCAATGATGGTGCCGAGCGAATGACCGATGAGGATGATCCTGTGATGTTCCAAATTCTTGCTCAGGAGGAGGCTTCTCAGAGAATCTCTGAAGATGTCGACAGAATAATGGATGTAAGGCTTGGGTGAGTATCCAAATCCAAGAAGATCGGGGATAATCAGATGATTGTTCTTCGCAAGCTTTTTCCTGATGGTGTTCCAGTAACGATGGGAGCCTGTGATACCATGAATGAGAAGTATCGGTTTCCCTCCCTTGGGTCCTTCCTCGAGATGGAATAGCTTGTTTTGAACTATCCTTTTTAAAAAGAGATCAGGGCTCATGACGTGACTTTTCATAAGCCAGGGTTGCGGCGATCTCTCTGATCTGAGCTACGGGGTCTTTCTCGGAAGTCAGGATGAGAGCTTGGATGGCTTCCTCTCCTCCTATCATGCTGAGAGCCTTGATGGCTTCGAGCCTTATCTCCGGATTTTCTGTCATGCCGAGGAGACTCTTCTTCATGAGGAGCTTGATCAGCTCTGGGACCGCATCCTTCACTCTCAATTTACCGAGGTTCTCTATGGCTGCCTTTCTCAATGTGTCGTTGGCATTCTCGAATCCATTACTCCTGGAAATGATCCTGAGCATCTTGAAGATCCCCTTCGAGCTCTTTAAATGGCCAAGGGATTCAATAGCAGCAATGATGACCGATTCATCGGAATCTTCAAGGGCCGAGGCAATCAGATCGATAGACTGGTCTCCACCAAGTTTTCTCAGCGTACGGATGGTTTCCCTTCTTACCCGGTGATCGGGATGCTGCAGGCTCCCTTTCAGATGTCTGATGACTGAGGGATCGCCGATCTCCCCCATCAGGAAGACGGCATTCCTCACGAGGTACCATCTCTCATCGTTCAGACACTGGATGAGATCTGGAAGGGCTCTTTCCTCGAGCGATCTGATAAGCTGAGCAATCTTGAATCGTCTCTTCCTGTTGCTCTCTTTGGCGATCTGGTTCACCAGGAATCTGATTACCTTATCGCTGAATACCTGTAGAAGCCTGGGAAGATTCTGCTCCGCTTCCGTCTTCAGCGAGAAATAATCTTCCAGAGCTTTTAAGATAAGATCTTCGGTCTCGATCTTGGACAGCTCAAAGGAGATGATATCCCGGCGGACATCCTCTTCCGTGAAGAACTCGTGGACCGACTTTTTCAACTTTTCGAGAATGGGGATTGATTCCGCATAGTTTCCGGAATCTATCTCTGCCACGGCAGTCGCAATGATAGTCTTGACAATTGATTCGAAGAGTTCTAGGTCGTTCTCGTCCTTCAACCGCCGAAAGAGGAGGTTCTGAACCTTGATCCTTTGCGGGGCGAAATTCGGATGCTCCTTCATGAAGATATACACTGGAACAGAGTTTTCGATGACGATTCTCCTGATCTCTGGAGAGGGGTGGATGAGACCGCTCATATATTTTTGTATCAGAGAGATCGCTTCCCTCCCAGAGTGCATCCTGCCTGCTTCCTCGATTAATTCCATGATGGACGAGAAAGGTCTGGACCATATCTTTTCGCTCGCCAGGATCGAACTTATTCTCTCGTCCGAAGAGCTCTTAAGCCAGTTTAGCTCTTCTGTGATCCTCTCTATCTCTTCACTGGAAACGCCGGCATCGGCCAGTCTTCCGAAAATCTTCAGATATGCATCCTCACGCCTCTCGTCGTCGGGGAATACCTTCGAGATGAAATCGGCAAGAGCACTGTGATCCCTGAGACCTGCCAGATACTGCGTCAGTATCAGATCGCCCACTTTTTCTTCCGGAAGGTAGGTCAGCAGGCTTTTCAGAAAGGAGTCTTTCACGGGAGTCAGGCTGCTCTTTTCGACGAGGAGGTGCTGGATTTCGGGCTTGAGGTTCAGGATGAGGCGGGCAAAGACGAGCTTGAGCTGGTTCCACCGACCGCCTGCCTGAGCCTGCAGCGCCGTCCCCAGCCTTTCAAGGGCGGCGATGACATCATGTCCAGTCAGAGTTCCGGAGGGGCTTTCAGATTTGAACTTTTCAAGCGTGCGGGCAAAGAGAAGAGAAATCTTCATCGGATCGGACATGATCTCGTCTATCTCCACCCTTTCTTCCATGCCGGAACCCTCTCCTATGAAAAGAGCCGTTCCAGATCCTGCTTCTTTCATCTGAGCGCCGGAAAGATCCCGCCCCTCTGTCAGATGGGGCTTGATTCCCGTGATGATATGTTCGGCGAGAGCGATGTCGAGCAATTCCTGGGATTCGGAAATCCTGCCGTACTTGATCGCGTTGGCCTGAATGAACGAGATTCGGCGACTCTCGAGGAGATCTGTTATGCTGCCTTCCTCTCCCATCTTTTCCGGGTTGAGGTTGAGGATGTCAATGAGTTCCTTCAAGTCCGAACGACTGATCCCTCTCTGAAAGGTGATGCTGAAGATGTTCCTCCTGTTGAATTCTTTGGCCATGGAGGACATCAGATATTTCTCCTCATCGATGATATTCTCATCGGCAAGCATCCTGTCGTCCACTGCGCTGATTGTGAATTCGTTTTTATCCTTGAGGATGGCGAGGAGGGCATCATAGCATTTTTTCAAGGAGGATTTTCCCTGAGGATGGTACTCCGTGTAGAGGAGAAGATTCTTCTGAGCTATGGCAAAGAGTTTCAGGAAATCAACGGCAATTCTTCTGGTAGAGATTTGCTCAGTCATATTCCTGAAATTTAACAGAGAAAGAAAACCAAGTCAATTGCAAGATGGATGCAGTTCGCTCCTTCAGCATCTTTGCCTGAGGCAATGGGATAATATAGTCAGAATTATTGAGGGTCGCGCAGCTATTTTACTGTTAGGGTGATTGTTTTGAAGCGGAAAATAAAAACCGCCGGCACGAAAGCCAGCGGCTTTTTCAATGCTATTTGCGATCAGTAAA
>JBFMGF010000091.1 GCA_040752675.1 Acidobacteriota bacterium | reverse complement strand
TTTTCCAGATCTTCATGGCAGACGACACAGAGCTCTTTGCCTTTCCCCTGAAGGGCAACCTTCTGTTCCTCCGCTCCGAAAAGCAATCCAAAAGCTGCAGAAGATACCAGTATGGAGACGAAAAGAATACTTCTTAAATGGAATGAGGAACTTAGATGCTTGGCGGTCCTTAAACGTGACATACTTTGCAATCCCCCTGCTGGAATGGGGAGTGAATGATCTCCCGGAACAGAAATTTGTGATCTGAAAAATGAGGGTTGTGACATTGCACACAATGCCCTCCACTCACCGGGATGTTTCCGTGAGATTCTGAAAATTTGGCTGTCGATATGTCGTGACACTGGAGACAGAGCATCTGCCCCGGGACTTTCAGGAGTGCCATCTCCCTTGAAGAATGGGATGCATGGCACTTTCCACATTCTCCATCGACGATGAGGCTATGAACGACGGTATCCTTCGCCACGAGCCTCTTCCTGAAATCATCATGACACTTCAGGCAGACCTCTTTTGGTTTCCCTCTTACCAGCCCGCTCAGGAAGCTCCCATGGGGAGAATGACATTCCACGCAGAGCCCCTCCCTCAGCGGCTTGTGGATCGATGCCGCATCCCTCAACATGATCGAACTCTCATCGTGACATTCTTCGCAAAGACTTCTGACATCGCGTGCGAGCAGAGCATCATATTTTGCATTGTGAGGAAGGTGGCAGGTCATGCACTTTCCCTCCGAGAAGGGAACGTGAAGTTTTGCGCCCGCAAGGGAGGTGGAGATCTTTTCGTGACATTTGAAGCATACTTTTGGAATCTCATCCGATAGAAGAGCTTTACCTTCCGAGCCATGAGGTATATGACAAGCGAGGCACTGCCCATTGCTCACCGGGAAGTGCTGAATCCCATCTGCAAACTGATCCCTTCTGTTGGAATGGCACCGGTAGCAGAGGGCAGCATCTACTTCTACAGCGAGCTTCGGATTCTTCGAGCCATGGGGTTCATGGCATCCGATGCATTCTCCGTTCTTGAAGGGGAAATGGAGCACCTTCTTCGCCTGAGATTTCTTCACGTCATCGTGGCAGTTCAGACACAGGCTTGCTACTTCTTCGAAGAGCAATCGGGCCACATCGGAGGAATGTGGGTCGTGACAGGAAGAGCAACCCTCCTTAACCGGGGCGTGCTGGAACTTCAGTCGCTTAGTTTCCTTCATTCTGTCATGACAGATGGTACAGAGATTGGGCTCCTCAACCCTCCTAAGGGCTCTGAAATCGGAAGCATGCGGGGAATGGCAGAAACTGCACTTTCCTTCCTTTGCCACTTGATGAGGGATCTTCTTCCCGAACTTCCCCTTGCTGTCTTCGTGACAGACGAAACAGAGAGCCGCCTGTCTATCCAGAAGGTTGAATGGATGCGCTGAATCAGGAGCTTCATGGCAGTTTGAGCATCCGTTATCCTGAATGGCAGCATGAACACTGGCTTTCATGAGCTTCGGTTTCTCGGAAGAGTGCGGAGTATGGCAGTCGATGCAACTCTTTCCGGTCGGCGCATAGGAAGAATGGCTTTCCAGCATGGAAGAATCGGATGTTTTATGACAGTCAAGGCAGATCCGTTCCACGGAAACTTTAAGGAGATGCTGAGTATTGGAAGCGTGAGAATCGTGACAGACTCCACAACCGCCATCCTTTATCTTATGCTGATATGTCCTCTGAAACGCACTGCTCTCATGACACTGGAAGCATACTTCCGTCCTGCTCTTCAAGAGCAGTGAAGGATGGTCAGAGGCATGAGGCTCATGGCAGTCCGTGCACCCCTTCTCCTGAATGGGCTGATGGACATTATCTTCTGCCAGCTTCTTCTGCATGTCAGCGTGACAGGAGATGCAGAGGGTGGATCCAACCTCTTTCAGACGGATTATACCGACAACACCATGCTTGAGATGGCATCCCTCGCAGTTCTCCTCCTTTACCGGCTGATGAACGAACTTCCCTGCAAATTTCTTTCTGTACTCCTGATGGCAGTCGATGCATCCTTTCCCCACCGCTTTATCCTTCTTCTTGAACTGCCCGAAATCCATCCTTACGAAGAGAAGAGTGAGAAGCAGGATGGAAAAAAAGGCAAGACATTTCCCGATGGGAAGCAGGCAAAGCAATCTCTTATTTTCCTTTTTCATAGTCATTGAATGAGCGTCTTCAGCGCCTTGCGCACCAGTTTTCGAGCCGCTTTGCTCTTGTTTGCCCCACCGAAACCAAAAAGTTTCGTGATGAATTTCGTTCCTTCTCTGGAGACGGTCGTCGTCCAGATGGCCACGCCTGAATCCACTTCGATCATCTTGAAGCTCAAGGCTATCGTCACCGATGGGGTCGTCCCGGATCGCTCTATCTGGAACTCCTGGACGTTTCCCTGGATAAGGGCTTGAACGTCAAGGGTCTGCCCGATCTTTCTGATGTTATCCTGGCCAAGGTTCTCAATGTCGGTGATCTTGTTTTCTGCCAAGGCCCGGTAAACCTCACCCGGCTCGGCCACACCCACGATGTTGGCCGCGAGGAGCTCTATAATGAAGAGGTCCCTGATCTTCTCATCGGCGTACAGATCCTGTGTATAGTTCGAGAAGGGGAGAACCGCCACTTTCTTGATCGCCGAAAAATCAGAGGAAGGGTGGATGTACGTGATGGGAGCCGAGGCACAGGAACCAAGCAGGAAGAGGGATACAATGACAGCCACTCCGATCACAGTTTGCAATGTCTGCCATTGACATATGTTCAATCTTCTCAGTCTTATTATTTTTTTCATATTTTTCTCTGGGTCAAATCCAGCGCAAGCAGGATGCGTCGCTAAAATTTATCACCTCATTATGACTAAGTCAAAAACATTATCTCCAATCCTGGAGGTTGATAGAACCTTGCCGACGATCTTGTCGATGATGTAAAGATTTCCGGTGCTGCCTCCCGTAACGTAGAGCTTCTTACCATCTGGATCTGGGGCGACATTCAAAGGATTCTTGACCCGGACGAACTTAAGCATCGATTCCAGCGCCTGGTCGAAAAAAACTACGCGACCGCCGCCGGGATCGAGGAGAAAGAGCCTGTTCCCATCCAGATCGAAATTGACCCCTTTTGCCTGAAAGCCAAGGCTGATCCTTTTAACCACGGCTCTATTCTCGACGACGACGATATTCGGGGAAGCACCATGAACTACGTAAAGGCTTTCCTTACCGGGCTGGACGACCATCTGCATTGGTTTTGATGATACCTTGAGCGCAGAGATCGCTTCTTTCGCGTTCGCATCAATGACTGTGATCTCATCTGAGAGTTTGCAGGATATGTAGGCCACACGTCCGTCCGAGCTCATGGCGATATGCTCCGGGGAAAGACCCACTTTGATCTCCTTGATATGGGAAGAGGTCCGCGCATTGTAAACGGAAACGGATTGAGAAGCGTTGCAGACTACGTAGAGATCGTTCCCATCCGGTGAGATGGCCAGGTCGACAGGCCTGGAACCATGCTCGATGGAGATGGTGTCGATGATCCGGTCGTTTAAGGTATCGATGACGGAGACCGTCCCGGACCCTGCATTGGCCACGTAGAGCCTCTCCGCGTCAGGAGAAAGAACAAGTCCTTTTGGCTCCTTTTCAACCTTAATGATCGAAGCAACTCGGTCCTTATGGCGATCGATGACCAGAACCTCTCCCAGCCCCTCATCCGTGGCGAAGATCTTCAGGCTCCTGACGATAGGCTCAGGCTTTGATACGACGAACCCCGGCTTAAATTCGATCTTCCGGGTAACGGAGGAAGGAACGTCCCACTTCAGGAAGAGGACTTCTATCCTCCCTTTCGAGACCAGGACATTCACCGGAATGGTAATTGGTTCCCCGCTCCAGAGAAGAGAGGCCTTTTTCCTGCCAACCGAAGGCGAGGAGATGTTCATCCTGAGGCTTCCGTATGCCCTTTCCCGTACCATGCCGGAAATCAGTCTGATTTGAAACCTCTCTTCTTCACCGGATTCCACCTCATCCTCAAGGATGGCGAGAGCGTGCGCCTTTCCCTCTTCATCAATGAGAGAAACGGCGTCCAGATGAAAGGAAAGCTTCAGATGGTCAGCATTATTACCGTTCAGGAAGACGACGACATTTTCCTCTTGATCCCAGCCCGGGCAAGGAATTGAGGCAAGCAGAATGAAGAAAAGCAGAGAAATACGCAGCGCCGATGACCTTATAGCAATAATGCTCTCTCTTTCAGTATCATGCAAAATCATGGCAAATCACCGAACATGATGCTGATGATATCCTCATGAAGATTACCTGGCGTAATTGATTCCATAATTCTCCGAACCGTGACAGGTGGGATAGCAGGTTCCTCCAGTGGAACTCTTCGTATAATTGTTCAATCCCGGCGACCTCCCGAGAACGATCAAGAAAGACTGCGAGGAAGATCCGTGAGACTGGTGACAGACGTAACAGGGTCTCTGTTTCCGCCCCACATGATACGCGTGTCCTTTCGTCTCCTCAGGCCTGTTCCACCGACTGTATCCCTGGACTGTGTCTCCCGAATCTGGATTGGCATACGTATCATAGTTGTGACACTGGAAACACAGTTCGTCGGAGGACATCGTCCGGCTCTGAGTACTTGCAGTATAGGGAGCCTTCAGAATGTAATTGTACTGCGAACCGTGGGGGCCCTTCAGGTTCGACCCGCTCGAACGATGGCAATCGTAGCAGTACATCTTCATCGTGGCACTCCACCCGTTGACAAAAGCTCCGCTTCTGATGTTAGTATTCTTTCCTGTATTCTCCACGGGGTGATAGGACGGGTTCATATCATTGAAGAGAGTGGCCATGTTGCTCTTTCCTGCTGGAAGCGTCGTCCATGAGGAGTGGCATTTGAAACAGAGTTCATACTCATAAGCCGTCGTCGCATCATCGGGAGGGAGATACGTGTATGTCTGGGAACCGGCAGAAATGTTGGTCACCTTGACTCTTGAAACCCTTTTGATCCTTTCCGAGGCTGCCGGCGGAGCAGGGGCCGTTCCATCGGCTTTCGCGTAGTGAGAGTTATGACAGTCCTCGCACTCAGAGTGTCTGTTGCTCGTTCCGTATTTCGTGGAATCCCCATCTTCGGATTCGTTATGACTGTTCGTGGTCGACATCGGATGTTTGTATGTCCTGTTCGCATCTGTCCAGATATCCATTGTCGAGGGGCCGTTGGAATCGTGACACTCATAGCAGAGAGCCTCTTCCCTCTTGAAGGTCATGGCGGGTATCAATCCCGTTCCATCCTTTGCCCCATGCGGGTCATGGCAGTTGACACAGTACCCGGCTTCGGAAGCCTTTCTGGCTCTCGGCGATGGACCAGGCCAGACCATGGCCGAGGAGGTTGCATGGGATGATTGATCGTAAATTGTCTGCCCCTGATAGATTTTATAGGCTCCGTTGAGGGTATGACAGGGTCCGGCACCACCAGACGTGTAGCAGAGGTTGTTGTCATCGGGTGCAAAGAGGGCATACTCATATGGTCCCCCCGTCGGCATGCCATCATAGCTGGCATGCTGGTAATGACACTGCTCACAATCCCCTCTGGGTTCGGTCGTTATCCTCAACACTCCCGTAGTGGTATTGCCGTGCTTCGTGGAAGTAATTACGCCTCCTTTAGCCAGGGCTATGAGGGGAATGAATCCGAAGAAAATAATGAAAAGTATGAAACCTGGATGCTTGCTCGACCCTTTCCTTTTCATGATTCTCCTCATTACCGTCACATCACTTCACGGTATTTTCCATATCCTTCGCTCATCTCTCACGACTTTTCATATTTTCCAGGTTGGACTTTGCGCGTTCCTCCTACTGGTTATGACACTGCTGGCACGTGGATAGTTTTGTGCTCCCATCGGCATATATAAGAGCCGACTTGAACGAAGAACCATGAGCCTTGTGACATGATAGGCAGAATACCTCGTCATCGTCGCTGGGAACGGCCTCATCCAACGGGTTTTCCACTTCGACTCTGTTGTTGATGGTCCCGCTCCAGTATGCGTAATCGGCTCCATAGGAGCCGGAGATCTGCCTCTCCTGAGGATGCCTCAGCCAGGGCTCCACCGTTCCCTCTTCCGAGCCTGTTCTGCCGTGAAAATCGGTATGGCAGTCGTTGCACCAGGATGACATCCCGCTCTTATAGATCACGTTGGATGGAACATAAACGAGGGAAGGGTTGGATCCGTCCGGCAGGATCTGCTGATTGACAGAAACGGAAACATCCGAGCCATTTCCGCTACCTGCAGGATTTTCCAGGAGATTCCTGTAGTTGGAAGAGCCGTGCGGGTCATGGCATGAGGCGCAAGTAAGGATGAGAGAATCATTCCCGCCCGGGGGCGTTTCGGGAAGAGCAGGATTGAGGTCATGCGCCTTCTCGCTTGGTGAACCTCCCGAATTCTCGAAAGAACCTCCACACGGGTCCGCAGTGTAGCCCACAGGAGAAACGACATCAGGTGCATCCGGATTGCCCCCATCGTGACAGTAGAGGCAGAGAGAAAGGGAATCGGCATGCCTGAGGAGATGGGGGGAAGGGTTGATGGCCCCATCATACCTCATCGGAAGGCCATCCTGGCTGTTATGGATCGTATGACAATCACTGCAGATAAGCGTCTCGGCGCTGTGCCAGTTGCCTGAAAATCCGAGCGCCAGAAGGAATCCATTGATGAGGACAAAAAAAACAATGACTCTTTTGATCCTTCCTTCTCGCACAACGGAAGCCTTAAAACTTCAAAATTATAACATACAAGAAAAAATCAAAAAAAATAAGGTGCCGGGTTTTTAAAGTCCGGCACCTTTTAGATTCTTCTCTGATCAGCAAATCCAGTTCCTCAAAATAACAGCATTGTTCCACCGCATCGTTAGCCCTGGATGTGGCACTGCTTGCAGAGATCTCTGTAACCTCCGTCTTCCGTCCCCTGCTCGGAGATGGAGCCTGTGTTCTTCATGTAGATGAGACCGAAGGCATTCTTGTTTCCATGGCCTTTGTGGCAGGTGATGCAGGTCGGTGTGAGGCCGGAAATGGTGGAGTCTGTTTCAGATTCGTACCAATCTCCTGATGGAGACATGACCTTCACCCAGTTCGTCTTTCCACCCAGTCCTGTTCTGGCACCTGTCTTGTAAACATTGGCGCTTGAGTGACCGCCTCCAATGGCTCCGATGTCAACGCCTGCTGTCGGGTGTCTAAGGAACTCCCCTGTCGTTACGTCTCCGCCGATCTCAGTACCACCCACGGTGCCGTGGAAGTCGGTATGGCAATCCTTGCACCATATTCCGAAACCGGACTGTGTGGTATCAGGCTCGTTCATATCGACGTTGTCGTAGCTGTAACCTTTTGCCACTCTCTCATAAACATCTTTTGTGAGGTCATTTGTTCCAACGGCATAGGTCACTATCGTTCCGCTATTGGCATCTCTCCACAGATTCCTGTAGCTCCCCACCCCGGATTTGGTCCTTCCATGAGGGCTATGGCAGTCGACACAGATTAGACCATGCGTGGGATCTGGCGCCCACGTTCCACCTGGTGCCGTGTCGGTGGCATCGAGGGTATGACCTGTCGCACTATAGTATGGCGCTGCGTTGTCCCGGTTCAACGCGCCAGCCTCTCTGACTCCATTCGAATGATCCTTGAGGACATCCGGAACGGTTGTGAGACCGTCATGGCATGTAAGACAGAGATCATTGACCTCATTTCTCAGAAGGTAGTGATATGGACCAGCGGGACCCAGATCCGTAAAGTCGCCCGTTCCATCAGCATTGTAGCCATGCTGCTGGCTGAAATGCATGACGTGGCACTCATTGCAATAGAGAGAGGACCCTGTATGGTAGTCACCTGCCATCACCGATGTAAATCCAAGAGCGCAAACCATCGCTGCTAAAATTACGAGAAGCTTCTTCATATTTTTCACCTCCTTTCTTTTTGAATTGTGAAAATTTGAATTTTCTCCTAGAAAATTGAAACTGGATTTGAGCAATCGTTATGCCACGGAGAAATAGCCCTGCGGACAGCATCCCCATCATCTTACCTTTCAATGCAATGGGGAGCGATCTTCTCAATAAATGTATATCGTTTAAATAATTTCCTGATTTTAAATAAGTTATGCGCGAATAGATTTTTGCTCGGCTCGACTACAAGAATGATAATAAATGTCGCCTGTTACAAACTTTTCTTTGGATTTCAAGGTTGGCTTCAAATGCCGTTGCGCAAAGTGCGAGAATGCGCAAGAGATGTGGAATATAGCACAAGGGACAGGTTACTGTTCTTCGATGCAAAAGACCTGAATTCTTGAACCTATCTTCTCCGTGACCCAGATTCTTCCCTGTCCGTCGATGGTGACATCGGAAGGATAGGCGACCTCGCCAGGCTCGAAACCGAACCCGCCAAAATTGATGAGGAAGTTTCCATCCGCATCGAAGACCTTGATGTCCTGCCGGAGAGTATCCGCCACGAATATCCTCCCATCTCTATCGATGGCGATACCAGCCGGAAAGGAGAAGTTCTGCGATCCAACGTCGTGCTCCCCCCAGCCGTTGATGAATTTCCCTTCGGGATTGAAGACCTGGACCGGCATTCCAACGCGGTCCGTTATGTAGATGTTGCCAGCATCATCGATTGCGATGTCCGAAGGCGAGGAAAGCTTTCCCTTGCCGATCCCCTTCTCGCCGAATGACCTCAGGAAACGTCCATCCATAGTGAAAATCAGGACCCGTGGAATGGATGAATCGAGGAAGTAGAGCTTTCCTTCTCTGTCGACATTCATGGCAACGGGTTTTGGTTCTGGTGCGGGAGACTGAGAGAAGTCGAAAAACCTCCTGAACTCTCCCCTGTAGTTGAAGACTTTGACCTTGCCGATCTCGAGATCAATGACGTAGATATCTCCTTCGGGATCCACCATGACGTTGTAAGGTTCGTTGATGACCCCTTTGCTTCCAAATAAGAAAAGCTCCATGCCGTCCATATTGTAGATTCCGATGAGACCGTTCCCCGTATCGGCGCAGTAGATTTCGTCTTTCGCCCTGTCGTAGAAGATTCCCTTGGGTTCTTTCAGGCGACCGGAAAACATGTGATAGTAGACGAGCAGTACAGGCGGCACATCTTTGATCTTCCGTTGCATTGCTTTCTCAGATGCTTCCTTCTGAGCCGCGATATCAGGAGATGAGAGGAAGATCGTCATGAGAAGAGTCATCAAGAACAGCGAAAGCATGAGCTTTTTTCTGTTTCGATCGTTGCTCATTTCTTTCCATCCGCCTCCGGTTTATTTTCCCCTTTCAGGACTTGCTTTTTCTCTTTCCTCAAATTCATGGATGAACAGCCTTGCTCCTTTTCTGACGTTCCTCTCGTAGATCTTTATCCTTGACTTTTGCTCCAGCGTGGAGACCCATTTCGCTCTTTCAGTTTCCCCTTTTTGCTTCATAAGCTGCTTCCTGATCTTTTCCTTCACATCCGAGAGAACGGGGATGACCGGTTCCTTCCTTTCTTCCACCTTGAGTATCCCGAATCCTTCGGGAAGCTCGAGAATATCAGAGGTATCTCCCGGCTCCATGGAAAATATCAGTTCGTCGATCTTTTCCGGCATCTCCCCCTTCTGGACCCATCCCATATCTCCTCCCCGGGACGCCGTGAAACGGTCTTCGGAGAACTCAGCCGCCACGGCGGAGAACTCTTCGCCTTCCATAATCTTCTTCTTTATCGCTTCCATCTTTTCTCTCGTTCCGGCCGAGATCATCCTCAATTTCGCAGACAGCGGAATTTCGAATTCCTTTCCATTTTCCTTGTAATATGCCTCGATCTCCCTGTCGGAGATCTGGATATCCTTCATGATGAAATTGTTATAGAGATCCTCCATCATGAGTCTCTCTTTGAAAGACTTGAGTTTCCTTTCCGATTCATGCGTTAGCTTCCTCTCAGAGATGAGCCTATCCAGCAGAATATCATCCATCTTGTTCTCGAGATGGTTTTTAAGGCTCTGCTGCACATTGAATGGGTCCTGCGCTTCGATCTTCTGAATATCGATTCCATTGATGAAATCACCGAACATCAGTTCTCCCTCCTTGAAGATGGCAATGGGAATCCGTTCGAAATGTTTTATCTTCTCTGCGGAAACGGCTTTGAGGAATTTATCTTTCTCCAGCATCTCTTCACGGAAGGATAGTCCATACTGATCATAAAGCTTTTCGTAAAACCCCTCCCTGAGCGCGGACATCTTCCTTCTTTTCAGGATCGCCCGCAGATTATCTGAAACCCTCTCGTATTCCGGAGGAGTGGAGTTCTTCTTCTCCTGGAGAAAGACGATGTTCCATCCTGCCTCCGTTTCGAAAGGTTGGCTGAACGTCTTCTCCTCTAAAGCGAAGAGGGCGCTCTCCACCTTCTCATCGAGGATCCCAAAGGCAACGAAACCCAGATCTCCGCCGAATCTTGCCGTTTTATGGAGGGAGTTCTTCCTTGCCAGCTCTTCAAAATCCTCTCCCTTCTGCAATTTTTTGTGGATCTCCATGGCCTCGCGTTCTGAATGAACGGTGATGACCCTGCCACGATATAGGACATCGAGTCTCTTGTAAGCTTCCTCCACCATCTCATCCGTGATGACGGCCTTATCGAGGACCTCTTCTTTGTAGAGATCGTCCTTCAGAAGCTTCTTCCTGAACTTGACGAAGGTCTCCCGTCTTTCGATGATCTTGTCAAGTTCAAGATTGTAGGCTTCCTGAATGAGAAGCCTCTCATCCACCACCTTGAAGAGAAAATCTCTTAGAAGCGCTTCACTGGCAAGCATTCCCGTGTGCCCCTGATGTTTATCGGTGAAGAGACGCGCAAGATCATCCAGGGTCAGGGCCTCTTCGTTGATCCTGGCAAGGATGAGATCCTCTGCGGAGAAGGCATGATCCGCTCCAGAGTGAAAGATTAAAAGAAGAGAAAAAAAGCAAAGAAAATACCTTGATCCTTTCATTGAATCGTCCTATCATTTGATGAGAGTGAGAATCATACTGGTCACAGTGTCGGAGGTCAGAGTACCGATATCTCTCACCCTTCCCATTTCATACGCGGAGATGGAATCGCTCCCCTCCCTCCGGTGCCTGGCCGTCCAGATGACCTCTCCTGTGACTGCGTCGATCAGGCGGGCCGACAGCTCGACTTCGGGCTCGCTCCCCGATGATCCATTGATCCCCTCTTCGAACGCATAAACGGTTCCCATGATGATACCCTGCACTCCTAGTTCCGAACGAATAAGATCGAGCGCATCGCGGTCAAGCTGGTAAGCATTTCTGACCTTGCCTTTGATCAGGATTCTTCGCACTTCCGCCGGATCGACTATCTTCACTCTGGAATAAGCGTGGAGATTGACGAAGAAGTACTCATAGACGATACGGGCAGCATTCCTTTCGTTACTGAGGTTGGAGAACGGAAGGATCGCCAGGCAATTATACTTCCTCGCACCGCTTCCTCGCTTTCTGAAAAAGTGAGGATTGGGAGCCAGGATCCTGTTCCTTCCTCCTGCTCCTCTCCTCTCGAAGATAAGAAAATGATCCTCCTTCCTCACCGTCAGCGAAGAGAAAAGATCCTTGACGGCCCTCCGCACAAGCTCGTCCTGGGTCTTAGCCTTGCTTAGATTGAGAAAACCCGGCTCATCCTCGCCTGTCATGGAAAAGGCCGCACACCACTTCACAGAGCAGCTAAGCGAATCGATGAGTCGGACGGAAAGACCGATCCGCGGAATGGCCTTATTGGAATATGAGAAGATGGTACCGGTCATGATGTACTTCGCACCCAGATTCTCCAGGAGATCCATGGCATCGGCAACTGTGAGCGAATCAGTATATCTGATCCTCCTGTTCCGGAGGAATTCCTCCACGGAACTATCATCAATGATCTGGAACCCCTTTTCTTCCAAAGCCTTTTTCACCAGGGGAACGATCTTTTCACCTGCACTTCTCTCCTCCGACAGGTTCGTGAAGGGGAAAAAGGCGATTGTTTTCGAAGACTCGGATAATCTTTCCCGAGGATTGACGGGAGAGCCATGCATGGAACAGGAGAGCAAAAGTGTAAGAGCAAGAACGAGCAGTAACGTCGGGAATATCTTTTGTAACAACGGATGTTTCCTCTCTAAAATTTAATCTCCAGTAAGGCCGTGAGGACCTTGTTTCTCTTATCGATCTCGTTCCTGAGATTGATCAGATAATAGGAAAGGTCAAGATAAGCATTCCTGCGGAGATTCCACCTGACGCTTCCCCGAGCCTGGTCCCTGATTTCACCCGATAACTCTCTGACATCCTTCTCGTAACTCATGCTCAACTGGATCGATCCGCCCGGAAAGGGAAGCCAGTCCATTTTGTAAATTTTAGACCACCCGCTTATGGTTATCAAATCCTGGTATAGCAGGCGAGCGTAAAAATTGAGAAGAGAACTGGGCCTGAATGTGCAATCAAAGCCGAGATTCGTCTGGCTCCAGTCACTTTCCATGCCGGACATATCGATTTGCGTGATGAACTCCCTGGTGAAATCACTCGAAAGGATAATCTCTTCACGCGGTCTCGTATAGAAGGAGAACCGCAGGCTCTTCGTTTTAACCCGGATGTCGCTCTGGAAGTCCTTCTGGTCAACGTATCCGATGTCGAGAGAAGCGTTCAGATCGCGGTAGAGCTGCGAGGCAACGCGGAAGAGGTATGATTCGACATCCAGGCCTGGCTGTGCCTGCCGTTCCACTGAACGGTTTCGCCATCCGAGCGAGAGGTCGATGGCCTCAAGAAAGTTGGCGTTGAGAGTCATGAAATAATTGGTATCTCTTTCATCCTGTTGAAAGTTCCCCTTTCGTTCGACGAGACTGTATCCCGTCGTCGTGGAAAAGGATGAAACCGGTCTGAAAAAGAAGGTGAGATTATTGTCCCTCAGGTTGTATTCAGATAGCTCATGTTCCCTCTCGATATCGGAATTGCTGATAAAGCTGCCATATGTGAGAGAATATCTTTCGTTCGGCGTCCAGTTGGCGTTCAGGTTGATGTTCTGGATTTTCTCTTCCTCCTTCCAACGCCCGACGAGGACTTCGGTTGTATACGCCTGGAGTTCCGTGACTGCAATCGGCCCCTCGTTGACGCTGTAACCGGTATTCACCAGTTTGACGAATCTTGGCTGGAGCGCTGAAAAGGAGAACTCGAAACGGTTAAGGGTGTAGTTGAAGGCGAAGGGAACAGACGCGATGACACGCACCCAGTTCAAATTATCATCACTCGTGTAGATATCCCATGAAAAATCGTCTTCCGAGAGCGGGGAGATGGCGGCGCTCACGAAGAGGAAGAAGGTATCGATCCTCTGGGGAGGATCATATTCCAGGCCGATGTTCCGGTTGATCCCTCCACCATGAATGGTTCCTCCGATCTCGATTCCAGTGGAACTCACCGTGTCCCTGTCGATCAGGGAGGCCTGCTCGCTCAGGCTCCCCGTGAGCGGAGTGTCATCAGTGGAGAAGAGCCCCTTCTTAGGCTTCTTTTCCACGTAAAAGGGAACGCCAATCCGGCTTTTGGTCTTTATCCTGTTGTCGCTGATGAAATACCCACCTGTGACGTTAAGTTTCTCTTCGAAGAACGATCTTTGATACTGGATGTTGACGGAGTTCAGGTTGCCGTCTCTCTTGAAATTGACATTTTTAGTCTCATCGACTTTCTTCTCAAAATTGTAGAAAATGGAAAAATCGCGGATATCGTAGGAGGCATTGGCAAGAAGCCTTGTTTCGTTCGTGTCGTTCTGAATTCTGTCATCGACGTTTATCCGGTCGAACTGGAGGGAAGCGGCGGGGAAATTTTCTCTGTGGAGGAAGAGCCGGGAGTAGATGTTCTCTCTTCCCTGATCGATTGTCTCACCCCGCTCCGTCTTCGTGTATCGGTATCCGGCCGTCAGATCGAATATCTCATTGGAAAGGATCACTTCCAGTCGCGGCTCCAGGAGCCGATTCTCGCTCCCGGGAGTCTCAGGCGTTTCGCTTATCTTCCCGGCCTCATATCTCACCGATATAAGATAGGCGATGAGAGGGTTGACCTGCTGATTGAACCTCAGATTGTAGCTCTGCGTGAAGGCATAATAATCCTTCCCATCCTCATCGAAGCTCTGATATAGAAACCGGAAACGTCCAGAAAGATCTTGAGCAAGGCCTCTATCCGCAAGTAGAAGCAAAAAAACTATATTGACCAGCAAAAGCTTCCCGACTGGAAGAAGCTTTTTTCCGCTTCCTTTAAAAATGTCTGCATCCTCAGAATAATCCAAGATTTAAAGCAAGCCATATGCCACATCAGTTCGGTCATAATGTCCTTTAAAATCAGAAAATTCTATCAAAATCCTCTGTCTTTAGCACGGCAAAGCCAGAGATCAAGCGGGATTTTGCGCACTTTCAGGCTGAAACCAGCATGGATAGTGAAATAGATGGAGACTCTCGATGAATCAGGATAAGATCATTGCGCCTCCAGTATCTGACCAAGCTCAGGATCACCGTTGGTCAGTTGTTCCATCTTAAAGACTATGTCTTCGGGAATGAAATCATTTGAAAAATCTGTGGGAGGCTTGAAGACAGAATAGTTGCTGAAGAGAGCCGGAAGACCGTTCACTTCGTACTTTACAGGATTTGCTCCATCCATGAGCTGGTAGTGGATGTGAGGTATAAATGTATTACCGCTGTTACCGCACTTTCCTATGATATCCCCCGCTTTCACCTCATCCCCTTCCTTAACCTGTATCGAGCCGTTCATCATATGTCCCAGCAGGGAATATTCACCGTTCCCATGATCGATGATGACGAAGTT
>JBFMGF010000090.1 GCA_040752675.1 Acidobacteriota bacterium | reverse complement strand
AACGTACATGAAAGGCTTGAGAATCATCATGACAAACCAATAGAGGGAAAAGAGCACTCTCCAGAGGATTCCGAGCATGAAGGTCGGAACGTTCACAAAGAAAAAGGAAGATATTTTTCTCGCGATGTTCGCGAGTCTTCTGAAAAAACCCCGGATTTTTCCCGGCCTTTGTGCTTCATTTTCCGCCCTGTCGGAAGACGGTGATTCGTTCCCTTCCTTCGGGATCAACCTGATGCTCCATGATGAGAACATGGGAATGATGGTGATTGCGACCGCAAGTGATGCAAGGAGAGAGAAAGAGACGGTAAGAGCCTGATCTCTGAAGAGCTGCGCAGCAACGCCCTGTACGAAGATAATGGGAATGAATACAGCGATCGTCGTCAGTGTGGACGCCGTTACAGCCATTGCCACTTCGGAGGTTCCCACGTTGGAAGCTTCCGCAGAAGGCTTGCCTTTACTTCTATGCCTGAATATCGCCTCGAGAACAACGATCGAATTATCGACAAGCATCCCTACGCCGAGCGCGAGCCCTCCCAGCGACATGATGTTCATCGTCACGCCCGTCTGGTACATGAGGAAGAACGTCGCGATGATCGAGATCGGAATCGCGACTCCGATGATTGATGTGCTCTTGAGATCCTTCAGGAAGAAGAAGAGGATCAGGATCGCTATCAATCCACCCAGTATGGCATTGCTCACTATCTCGCGTATCGACTGCCGTATGAAATGCGATTGGTCGTAGACGGTCGACAGCGTTATCCCCTCAGGGAGCGTTTCCTTCAACCGTTCCAGGGCAGTTTCCAGTCTCCGGGCCACCTGAACCGTATTGGCATCGCCCTCCTTATACAGGGCCAGCTCGACGGCTTCCTCTCCCGCAACATGGGTGATGACCTCCCTCTCCTTGTAGCCCCTCTCCACCCTGGCAATGTCTTTCAGCACTACTTTCCGGTTGTTCCGCTCGACGATGATGGTGCTGCCTATATCGGGAATATCCTCGAATTCATTGAAAGCCCGCACAAGATAACTGGCTTCCCGCTCATAGAGGCTGCCTCCTGCCAGGTTCACATTGTTTCTTGCCAGGCTCTGCTTGACATCCTCGACCGTCAAGCTAAGTACATAATTCCTTAAATACGATGACATATTAATATTTACTTACGTTCGTTAGTTTGGTATTATTTTCTTCCATTGCATGGAGGAAATAATGCCACGAAAGAGCCCTTTTATAATTAAGCTCAATTATGTTGAAAGAGAAGAATTGGAAAAGATAGTCAGGAAATATACGTCTCCGTATAGAGATGTCATTCGAGCAAAGATTGTGTTGTATGCTGCCGAAGGCCTTAGCAATGATCGGATTGCCTCTCGTCTGGATACAGCAAGACAGATTGTCAGTAAGTGGCGGAAAAGGTTTTTCGAGGAGGGCTTGGCCGGATTGGCTGAGCACCCTCGACGCGGGCGTTCAGTCCGCTTTTCCCCCCAGAGTGGTCGTGGCCATTAAAGCACTGGCATGTGAGCTTCCTTGTGAACTTGGTTTACCGTTGTCTCGTTTGAGCCTATCCGAAATAAAGCGAAGTGCGATCGAGCGAGGACTGGTTGCATCGATTGGCGAGACAACGCTCTGGCGTTGGCTGAATGAGGATGCCATTCGTCCCTGGTCTTATCGCAGTTGGATATTCCCAAGAGATCCAGGCTTTGAAGAAAAAGCCTCTCGGGTGCTGGATTTATACGAAGGGGTATGGGAGGGTAAAGATTTATCACCAGAAGACTGTGTTATCAGTACGGATGAGAAAACAAGCATACAAGCCCGTCGGCGTAAGCATTCCACATTACCTCAATCCCCAGATCAGGCCATGCGAGTGGAACATGAATACGAACGCCTCGGGGCATGGGCATATATGGCAGCATGGGACGTCAGAGGAGCCAGAATCTATGGAAGGTGTGAAAGAAAGACAGGCATTGCACCATTTGACAGGCTTGTTCATCAGGTCATGTCACAAGAACCGTATTGTTCTGCTCCGCGAGTCTTCTGGATCATGGACAACGGATCTTCTCACCGTGGGCAATCCTGCATTGACCGCCTTCAAAAACGCTGGCCAACTATGAGAGTTGTTCATACACCCATTCATGCAAGCTGGCTCAACCAGATTGAGATATATTTTTCTATTGTCCAGCGCAAGGTTCTTACCCCAAATGACTTTGATTCCCTTTCCGAACTCGAAGATCGATTGTTTCGATTCCAGGAACACTATGAATGTGTGGCTCAACCTTTTGAATGGAAGTTCACCAGAGGTGATTTAGCTCAACTTCTGTCTAAATTGAAAAGCTATGAGAGATTGCAATGTAAAGTGGCTTAAAAATACGTCACCGAATTTTTGAACCAGAGCACCAAGCGATGCCAGCCTCCCTTCATCGAGGATGACCTGGATCTCCTCTTCGAGTCCGCCATTGATCTTGATTGCCGCAAGACCTTCCAGCGATTCAAGGTCTTTCTTCAACCCTTCTTCCGCTATGTACCTGAGCCTGATCAGATCATCGCTTCCTGAAAGAGCAAGCCTGATGATGGGATCCGCTTCAGGATCGAACCTGAGGATCATCGGGTCATTGGCATCATCGGGAAGAGTAACGATATCGAGCTTTTCCCGAACCTCCATCATGGCGAAATCCATGTTCTGTCCCCAGGCGAATTCGAGGACGACTTGCGACAGACCTGCCTTGGAACGGGAAACGATCCTCTGGACTCCCGCGATGACTCCGACGGCTTCCTCGACAGGCTTAGTGGTCTGATTCATAAATTCGGTGACGTATCCTTAACATGGAATTAACTATTAAATCCGAATTTATGTTCATCTGTATCAATAATAATAGGCTATGGTATTTATGAATTCATGTACTTAGTGATGAGATTTTCAACCTCGAGAGGAGCAGCCCCATTGTATTTCGTTTCTATGCTGAGTGCCGGGTAGGAGATCGCCGGGAAGAGATTGATCGGCAGCCTGTAGGCGGAGACCATCCCGAAGATGATCACCGCCACAGCAATCATGCTGACGGTAACAGGCCTTTTGATCGAGAAATCAATGATTTTCATCGGACTCCTCTGAACGATGGCGGGATGCGATCAGCCCTGGATGATCTTCACTTTTGAACCGTCCTTCAATCCCCCCTGACCGACCGAAACAACCTTATGATCCTGAACGAGACCCGAGAGGACTTCGACGTAACCGTTGTCCTCGAATCCCAGCTGCACCTTCTTCTTCTTCGCAATGTTCTCATCAACGACGTAGACGTAGTCATCCTGAAGATCCTTGATGATCGACCGTTTCGGTATGAGGAGGGCGTTCTCGTGCACCTCCCTCACGATGTTCACCGTCATGAAACTGCCCGGCTTGATGAATTCGGGAAGATTCCGCGCATAGATCGTGATCTTCACGGTTCCGGTCTGCGCATCGACGATGGGGCTTATCCGCTCTATGTAACCGGGATATCTCCTCTCATTGTCCCAGGCAACTGATATCTCGACCTGCTGCCCGACGCTCAGAGCGAGCGCATCCTTCTCCGGCAGGTAAATGTGGGCGATGAGCGGATCGAAATTCGTTACGGTAAAAAGCTGATCCCCCGCCTTTATGTTCTGCCCCAGTTTTATGTGCCTGCGGGTGATCTTCCCATCGAAGGGCGCCACGATCTTCGTCTTATTGAGATTGTATTCGGATTCCTCGTAGTCCGACTTTGCAAGCGCGTACTGGAACTTCACCTTGTCGAACTCATCCGGGCTCAGCAGGTTCTGCGCAAAGAGCTCTTTCGCGCGTTCATAGTTGCCAGCCTCGTTCTCCGCCCTGATCTTCGCTTTCTTGAGAACGATCAGTTTCTCGCCGTCATCGAGCCGAGCGAGGAGCTCTCCTTTTGAAACTCTCGTCCCCTCTTCTGTGAGAATGTCTACAACTTTCCCATCGGTCTCCGAGAGCACCGTTGCTTCAAACTCCGTTTCTATGTTCGTCGTCGAGCTGATGAACGAAGAAATATCCTTTACGAGAACTTCAGAAACCTCAACCGGGACGCCGGCATTTTCTTCTTTTTTCTCCCCTTCCTGTTTACCTTCTTCTGAATCCACCGTGCTGTCATTTTCTCCCTCCTCGTCAGCACCCGTTGAGGATTCAGTATTTCCCGACGCCGCTTCTGGTGTATCTGCTCCAGAAGAAGCGTTCGCTTCGGATACCCTTCATCCGCATGAAATCATACAGAACATGACCGAAAAAGTGATGCATACGATACACAGGCAAGGAAAAATACGAACGTTTCGCAAAAAATTCTTGAAGATGGTCGGATGAGAAGATCGACGTTTCGAAAGAGCCCGTATCATTATTTCCCCCTTCGGTTTTTACCCATAATAACGATGGAGAACAGGTTTTGTTTCAAAAAATTTCCGCGTTACCAGCGATCGCGGTGTATTCTCGCACTGTTGAAGCGGTCTTCAGAGGGCTTCTCCTCGCCTGGATACCCGAGAGAGATCAGAGAAAGCAGGACGACATCCTCGGGCATTCCGAGCAGTTTCTTCATGGTGTTGCACCGTTCTTCGCGCGGATACATGGCAAGCCAGACAGCACCAAGCCCGTTCGCATGAGCCGCGAGAAGGATATTTTGCGTTGCAGCCGAGCAATCCTGGACCCAGAATCCCTTATGCGCATCCAGTTTCATATCAGAACAGACGAGAATCGCCGCCGGTGCTTCTTTCAACATCCCCGCGTGTGGATGGAATGAAGCAATTTCCTCCATGATCTTTCTGTCCGTGATGACGACAAAATGCCACGGCTGTTCGTTCCCGGCCGATGGAGCGCTCATCGCTGCCTTCAGCAGATCTTCGATCAGCTTGTCGGGGACCGCCTGCTTCGTGTACTTTCGAATACTTCTCCGTGAAAGAATAACTTCCATTGCGTCCATGGTATCCTCCTTTTCATTTGTTCATCCGATAGATCAAGCCCGGATGTCATGGTTTGGATTGTTCCCGCGATTTCCGTTCATGCGCAGCACGG
>JBFMGF010000089.1 GCA_040752675.1 Acidobacteriota bacterium | reverse complement strand
TGGAGATTGATCCTGTCCCCTCACCCCATTCTTCCAGCCTCTTGGCATGACAGGAAGGGCAAAAGCACCTCGTTTTACAGGAAAAGTGTAACAGGTATTCTTTGTCGCATTGCCGGCACTTGACCCGGGCGAATCCACACGAAGGATTGCCGCAGTCCAGATACTTCTCCACAACATTCTTAACAACCGGGCGAAAGTAGCCATACACCTTTTCGAATCGCCTCTCATACTCTGAGAGAAACTCTGCAAAGTGATGAAAGAGCACCCGATAGAGGACGGTCTTTTCTGGTAACCCATGCTCCTGAGCACATTCACTTAATATGCCCTAAAGGAAAAATGCGATGCCAAGTGGAATTTTGACAAAGATGCGGTGCTGTGGTTTAATTTTTTGACTTTTATAAGGATCATGATAGCCGGGAAAATGATGACGGTGGCGGTTTTTGGAAGCTCAGAGCCCGTGGAAGGGGATGCTCTCTACGAAACGGCTTATGAGACAGGATGGCTTCTAGCCTCACGGGGATTCAATGTCTGCACGGGCGGGTATGGCGGCGTAATGGAAGCAGCTTCTAAGGGGGCGAGGAAAGGCGGCAGCGATGCCATAGGGGTTACGGTCAACATGTTCTCGTGGAGGAATCCCAACAAGTTCGTCTCCATTCATTACAATGAAGATGACCTTTACATGAGGACGAAAAGGTTGATCGAGGTAAGCGATGGTTTCATCATACTTCCAGGAAAGTCCGGAACGCTTTCCGAACTCACCTTCCTCTGGGCGCTTCATCGGGGAGGGGTTCTCGGGAAGAAACCGATCATTCTTCTTGGAGAGATCTGGAAGCATTTCATGAAGAACCTTACCGAAGCTGACCTGATAGAGGAACAGGAGCTTGAAGCCACGAAAATCGTTCTGACACCGCAGGAAGCAGTGGATGAAATAGCAAAATGCCTGTAAAATATATGATCTTTATAAGAGCTTGGTTATGGCAGCTAGATCAGGAATTAGAGCGCAGCGCGAGGCGAAGATCGAGATATTGCCCCCCAGGAAGAGCGTCGTCAGGGATTACTTCGAGACGATAGTGATATGCGTGATCTTCGTTCTCTTCTCGAGAGCTTTCGTCTTCCAGCAATCCAAGATCCCCACTGGCTCTATGGAGGATACACTACTGATCGGCGATTACATAATGGTGAATCGCTTCGTTTACTCTCCCACGAGTTTCGATTTTGAGAAGAAGATTCTTCCTATGCGGGATGTGAAGAGGCAGGACGTTATCGTCTTCAAGTTTCCCGAGGAGCCTGAATTCGATTACATCAAGAGGGTCATCGGTCTTCCCGGTGATATCGTCGAGGTCAGAGACGGCATCGCCTTCGTAAACGGCGAGAAGCTCAACGAACCTTACATCGCGGATAGATACAGAGACCCTCATTCCTACTTCCCCCCAACAGTTGTCCCGCCTGATTCCTACTTCGTTCTCGGTGACCACAGAAACAACAGCAGGGATAGCCGCTACTTCGGCTTCGTCCCCAGGAGCTTCATTAAGGGAAGAGCCTTCATTATCTGGTGGTCCTACCAGGAGGACAGGGATGATTACGAGAGGAAAGGTTTTGAGAGGATCAAGAGTATCCTGAGCAAGCTCTTTCACCTCTTCACAAAGAGTCGATGGGACCGCTGCTTTACTATAATCAAATAAATCTCTCTTGGAATTGCTTGAGTAAATCAGGGGCAGGAGGAGATGATGCGCTCATTGCCGTTGCTCTTCCATCCATAAGTGCCAGGACCGCAACTGTTTTCGCTTCGAACGAGATAGTAGTAACACTCGCCAACCGGTGGGCCGTTGCGAGTGTCGTCCCATTGGTTCTGCGTGATATCATCGGCAAGACAGGAGGCGCGCGTGAATGTTCTGTCGAGAAGCAACTCGCTGAGCATTCCTCCCGCTACGTCATACTTCGTGGCATCCGACTGAGAGGTCCAGTTAAGGTGGGTAGCGGATGTCTTGGTCACTGTAACCCCCGTCACTTCGGCAGTGAGCGTTCCCGCATTGGGTATGACACTCACGCAGTTTGAGACAGCGCCATCACAGGCAGCATTCGCCCCCTGAGCCTGGACCCTGTAATAGAGTGGAAAGCCGCCAGGCAGGTCGTAGTCAATAAATGCGGTATCGGGCTCCTTCACGGTGCCGATGATGATGGATGATGCATCACACTTCTGATCATTACGAAGGACCACATAGCTTGCAGCATTGGGGATGACGCCCCAGGTCAGCTTCGCCGAGCTGCAACCAGGGGTGACGGACAATGTCGGCGTGGCAAGCGATGGACAGGAGGAATGATTCTGATTCGAGGAATCGCTGGCAGCTCCGCAGGCGATCTTGTGCCGGCTGAATGCTGCAAAGATAGCAGCCGCATGCGGTGTTCCATTCGATAGGTTGCCATCGTCATCGTCGGTGTTGCGCAGCTTTGTGAACCATGTCCCTGCACCACACCCATCGGAGTATGGGATGGAACAGTTGTAAGCGTTTCCGCCGGAGCCTTTGCGGGACTTGTAAAACAACTTCTCGGTTAACTGGTGGGAGGTGTAGGTATCAAGCCCTGCAGCTGGCAGGTCACGAGTCGCCAGATCCCAGATTGTCTCGGCAGCGAGATGTCCCTCACAGTGCACCTCTCTTCCGCATGGTCCACCCCCTCCACCGCAGTTGTTATTGACAAACCCATCCGCGGTCGCAGGTGTGTGGCTGGCACGCTTGTCCCAATCCAGTTCGCGGATGCCGGTGCAGTTCAGGCAGGTATCCCCATATCCGGAGCAGTTACTGAAGCGACCTCCCCGGGCGAGGCAGGAATTTCGATCATATATGATCGCGACAATGTCAGCGTAAGCTTCGGAAGGATTGTCATAGCCACCGCCATCGTTCTGGTCCATCCCATGCCCCCACTCGTGGATGGCCACGGCGGAGATCTCCCCAAAATTGCGGCATTGGTCCGGCATGGATTGGAACAGGTTGATGCTTCCGTTCCAGTAAGCATTACAGGTATTGAATCCGCCCTGGTTGGTAACGACCTCCAGTTTGCCTCTCAGCCAGTTGTTATCGGGCAGCCAGTATCGTCCTCTTTCTTTAGCACGGTTGACATGATAGAAGCTCGTGCGCGTTGCATGCGTATCACCATCGGAATCTGTCCGGTGTGGGGTAGCGCAATCCGTGCCGGAACCTGTTTTTAAATCAAGGTCTTCATCGGCTGGACGTGATTCTTCCATCACCCCGCAAACATCGTAGATTTTAACGTAAGGGCCGTTGAGGGTCGTTATCGCTTGAGAGTTCGAAGGACCGGGAGTGAATAGACCCATATCATTGCATGTCTGCATCTGGCCATTGACGGTGACGTCCGCGTAAGGCATCGGAAAACCTGGCTGCTCGGTGCCTTCCCATCCTGAGCCATCGTTGGACATCGGATAGATTCCTCCCTTGACGCGCGTATATTTCACGTCATCGTAAAAGGCGATGATCTCCCCGGTCGTTGCATCCACTTTGCCGACCCAGATCCCCCGCTCCCCCTCAATGCGAATCATAAAGCACCAGGCCAGTCTGAAGTTCACGCCTTCCCCCACCGGCCCTTTATAAGGGCCATTTGAAGTCTCATTAAAGTGCTCCCCTTCAGCATTTCCCTCTGGCGGTACACTCAAATAGATGAGCCTTTCAGGTTCGACGTCTTGAACTGAATCAGCAGATGTGATGCCCATGTAAGCGTAGAGAAATTCACGGGCTGAAGCCGCATCATAAAAAGGCTCTTTCGCTACGCCCTTAAGTCCCGGTGTGAGAATCCCCCACTGATCCGCTCCGAAAGAGACAAGATTTCCCCTGGTGATGTAGAGGATGAAGCGCTGGTTTTCAACCGGGATTCCATTCACCACGCGGTCAAATACAAGAATCCAGTGATCTCTGTCCATCATGCTTGAGGCCTGCCGGTTCAGAATCAGCTCATTCTCCTGAACCTTGAGGAGAGCCGTATTCTCGGACACAAACTCTCTGGCCTTCGCCTCGAGGGCATTTAGGAACAGGATTGGAGGGAGGGTTGATCCTTCGGCATGAAACCACCGGATTCCCTGGCCTTCCACCAGGGTCGGACTTCCCGAGCGGCGATCGATGTAGACCTTCCATATTCCTCCATGGCTCTTAATGAAAACCTCCCAGCCAGCCCGCTCATGCTCGAACCCTGTTATGGATTCCGGTGTCTCTGCAACAATCCCAAGGCGTGTGGAAGGATCATGAATGACTAACTGATCAAACCTGCTATTTTCTTCCGGTATCACAGTGGCCCAGGACAACCCGAGTGCGATCAGACTCATAAAGACAGGAAAGTAAATTAGGATCAGGGAACAAATCCAATCCAGGATGCAAATCCTCGCCTTTTTTGCTTTCACATTCTTCTCCTTTCGATATCTTCCAATCACGACCTTATATTGTTTCTCTATGTTCAATTAATATATACAGTGCTTCGATCCTTTTTCAATCTATCTTTCTGAAAAACTTTTGCTATAAAAAGTATTTATCAGCACAAACTGACGAGAGGACTGGTCAAGGAGACCGAACTTCCCGTGTGGCCCACACACCCTTTTCAGAATGACCTGCTCTTCACCTGGGCCCAACAGCCCAATGTCACGGAATATACTGGTTAGAACTTTTCCGCAATGGCCTGTTTGAGGATCTTGAAATTCTCCTTCACATAATACTGCCGCTGATCGTCCTCAATAATTGAGCCGAGTTTCACAGTATAATCCCTTTTCTTTAATGCTTTGATCTCGATGAGCATCTTTTTGAGATTACTAGCCGGAGTGCTGAGAGGAATTCCTCTCCTGTACAGGAACTCAACATCGAATACGTCGCGTATCTCTTTCCTCGTCAGGAATGCCTCGATCTTCGATTCCATCATATCTTTGAGCGATACGACATTCAGAAGAACTTGAACGGTCGAATACCTGCTGTACGCAATCGCCTTCTCCATGCTCACTTTTTTCTTTTCTTTCCTGATTTCGATCTTCAGGCTACGGCGGAAATTCCCTGATCTGATCTCAAAGAGCATTGTGTAAAACTTGCTGGCCGCATCTCTCACAGAATAGTACTCTGAAAGAAATTTCTTCAGATCGTTGAAGAGAGCTTTCGAATCAATCTCTTTCACGATCCAGAAATCGAGATCAACTGAAAACCTGTCAAGCCCGAAGCAAAGCCGCAGCATCGTCCCTCCCCCAAATACGAGACCGCTCAAGAGCCTGGCACTGTTCATCCTGTCAAGCACCTCAAGCTCGAACCGTTCTTGTTGAATCAGATCTTGCATACTCTTCTCATGGCCTCCTTCGTTCTTTCAGGAAAGATGGAGATGATCTTCTTGAGCTTCTTCCTGTCAAGCCTCCCCGTGTCCAGAGAACCAAGATCGATGCTGTACTTGCCGAAGGAATAAAGGTAGACCATATCCACGAACGCCTTCTCTCTGGTGGCGATGAAAAGACCATCTCTTCTTTCAAAATCGAAATAATACTCCCTTTTCATCCTGTGATAATTGAAGACAGTTCCCTTCACGTTGAAATTGACCGAACGTCTCGGAGAGACACTCTCTATGAAATTTCTTTGCACTTGCGTGGTGATCTCATAGAAGGAGAGAGCCGTCATAAATGAGATGTAAGAAGGAACTTGAATGAAGTTTGCGATTCTTAGCAGGTCATCCCTGCTGGAAATCCTCCACCGCTGATCCGTCAGATACAGATTCTTCTTCAATCTGATGAATACCCCCTTTTTCGCATAACGGCTGGAAAGGACCCGCGCTGATGGGATAGTAATATCGAACAGTTCAGCCACATCTTCAATTAAGAAGATTGATTTCTCGCTGAGTTTTTGTAAATAATCGTAATTCATACTAAATATATATAATTAACATTTATGTTAATTATATATCCTTATTATGATTCGGGCAAGCTTTATTAAGAGTCTCCTTGATGGCATAAAACTCAAATACGCTTTCATAAAGGTGCGGAATGTGGGATTCAAAACGCTATTCTTCTTTATTTAGGCTCAGCTGAAAAAACAAATTATCACAGAAATTTCTTTGTGTGATGCGGGATTGCTGGTACCATGAGGTCCGAAATGGAAAAAGAAAGTGCAAGGAATTTTCAAACATCAACCCAAAAACCCTGCACTTTCTCCCTTGGAGGCCTGAATGTACCAGAAAAAAGACAGAAATACAATCCCTTGTAAGCTTCTGAACAAAGCGAGGGAATGGCTCTGCGGGACGATTCTGAAGGTAAAGAAAATCTGTGGAGTCAAGGAAAAGGTCCGGACATATCGGAGAGTCGCAAAGAAAGCATACCTTTCATTTA
>JBFMGF010000088.1:5927-29718 GCA_040752675.1 Acidobacteriota bacterium | reverse complement strand
CGAAGATCTACGGGATAGATGTAAAGGGATAATCTCATAGTAACACGCCGAATTTTTACTTTTGCTCCAACTCTCTGATTTTAAATAGGATTCTCGATTGTGTTAAACTATGACTGTCGAACGCAGGATGGCCTGAGCAAGAGACTCTTCCGTAACCTTTGATTCTTTAGCTGCCGAATGTTTCATAGAGTGCTCGGGATGCCTTGTAGAGCGAACCGAAACCCGATCTACGTTGTGTTCTCAGACAGGTTGCTTCCGACAATCACATCGTCCGGAAAGGATTCAGCTGATTGAAAGGCAGGAGCCGATCTTTCCAGCGGTGTCGTCAGGCAGATCTCGGTGGCAGACCGGACAAAACCGGTGACGCGGTGGATCCGCTTGATGAGGAGCTCCTGTAGATGGGCGGTGTCCCGCGCTCGCACTTTGACCCACAGGTCATATTCGCCTGTGATGACATGGATTTCTTCGACTTCCGGTATCGCCTGAAGTTCGGAAACGGTTTGTCCCACGTTCTTGGCAAGATTAGTCCGGAGATGCACGAGTGCAGTCACCGTGTAACCCAGAGCGCGCGCGTTCAACCGTGCCGAAAATCCCTTGATGATCCCGATGCGGCGCAGTTTAGCCAGCCGCTCATGGATTGTAGCAGGTGCAGCTCTGGCGCGTTGCGCGATCTCCGAGAGAGGCATCCGGCCATCCTCCAGCAGAGCAGCCATCAGGCAGCGGTCGATTTTATCCAGCCTTATGAATTCCAGCTGCATGTTCCCGGGTGCATTCTTCACTTTTTTCTTTCTCATAACAATCAACCATTAAATAGCAGTAAGCTAAAAGCTGAAGTTCATCTATTTCTTTGCCTGCCAGAGGGCCTGGTCGATGTCGGCTATGATATCGTCCGGATGCTCGCCGCCAACACAGAGCCGCACCATGTTCGGTGGGATATGCGCCAGCTTCCTCCCGGCTTCGCCCTGCTGCTGATGAGTCGAAATGGCCGGGATCGTGGCGATGCTCTTGATGCGACCCAGATCTGTAGCACGCCAGATCCTCTTGAGTTCATCAAAGAATTTGTGCGTCGTCTCAACTCCGCCCTTCACGCAGAAAGACATGAGATGCCCGTAACGATTGACAGGTTTGCCGTACAGCTCGTCATACTCAGAATCAACGAGCCACATGTACCTGCTCGCCAGCTCATGAAGAGGATGGTCCGGCAGCCCGAGATACTGCACGCTCTCAATCTGCGGATGCTTCTGCAGATACTCGGTGACCTTCATCGTGCTCCGGCTGAAAAGATCCATCTTCGATCGTATCGTCCGCATGTCGTTTATCGACAGGACGGCCTGCATTGGATGAAGGTTGGGACCGTAATCGCGGTTGGGAAGAAACTTCACGTAGAGAGCGAAATCCCGCTTGAGTGCGTCATTCGGGATATTAGTCACAAGGTCCTTTCTGGCGATCACGGCGCCGCAGATCCCAAACCCGCTGCTGGTCAGCGATTTCGTAGCGGACTGTACGACGATGTCGGCTCCATGACAGATGGGCCGGAGCAGCGCCGGAGTGGCGATGGTGCTGTCAACAATAAGAGGGATGTTGTGGCTGTGCGCCAGATCAGCCACGGCTTTGATGTCGAAGAATCCCAGGCCCGGATTGCTCGGGAGCTCACCGTAGAGGAACCGTGTGTTCTTGTCGATCCTCTTTGCCCATTCGTCGACTTTAGTAGCATCCTCAACCCACCGGCATTCTATGTCGCGTTCCTGCATCAGGCGCACACTGAACTGCTGGAATGTTCCGCCGTAACACTGTGCTGTCGCAACAAAATTGCGCGGCTCATGGACATGATGGTGGATGTGTACGAGGAAAGGCTGGACTGCCGTCATGATGGCAGCCATGCCGGAGGATGTGGAACAGCAGGATGTCTCCCCGTCGAAGCCGTACCCTTCCAGCAGGGCAAGGACCCATTCATAATAGTAGGTCGACGGGTTCGCGATGCGCGAGTAGCACCACGTGGGAATTTTGTAGGCCAGGGCGGCAGCCATTTCAGCGGCGTCGCGGTAAGCCTGTGAAGTGCTGAGGAAAACTGGCTCGATGATGGAACCCTGATAATCTTCAATTGCATCTTCCAGAGTGTACAGTCCATGAACGGCAATGGTGTCGAACTTCCATTTCTTGACAACGTCGCGTATGTAGGCGCTGCGCCGCGCAAGGTACTCATTGTTCTTATCAATGTACCATTGCATCTTAGGGGTAATGATGACTTCATCCTGTCCGTACATTTCACAACTCCTTATAAGTTGAAACAGACGACCTTGGGTTCGGTCATCTCCATTAAGACAAACTTGATCCCCTCGCGGCCGAGACCGCTCATCTTGATTCCGCCGAATGGCATCATGTCTATCCGGTAATCGGTAGAGTCATTGACGATGACGCCACCGCAGTCGAGGGCATATATTGCCTTGAACGCCTTATTAAGATTGCTCGTGAAAATGGCTGCGTGGAGACCGTAGTCCATCTCGTTAGCACGCTCGATCGCTTCGTCGAGGCTATCCACCGCATAGAGACTCACAACCGGACCGAAGACCTCATGGCAGTCAAGCCTGGACCCGCGCGGCGTATCGACGAGCACTGTTGGTTCGACAACCGTTCCCCTTCGCCTGCCGCCTGCAAGGACTTTCGCTCCGCCTGTTACGGCTTCTTGTATCCATTTCTCGACTCGGATTGCCTCTTTCTCATCGATCATCGGGCCCATGTCGCATTCTTCACTCATTTTGTTGCCGATCTTGTATTGCTTCGTCCGCGTGACGAACTTCTGTACAAACTCGCCGAAGATACTCCGTTCGATGTATATCCTCTGCACTCCTATGCAGTTCTGGCCGCATGCCCAGAATGCGCCAGAGACACAGTTCTCCACGGTGGGCTCCAGGTCACAGTCAGAAAGCACGATGACGGGGCTGTTGCTGCCGAGCTCCATGCCGATCTTCTTGAGCCCGGCTTTCTTCATGATTTCGAGTCCCGCTTCGGTGCCGCCAGTGAAACTGATCATTCGGATGCGCGCGTCTGTGACGAGCGCGTCGCCAATCTCGTGACCGTAGCCGGTGATGACATTCAAAATGTTGCCCGGCAGCCCAGCTTCCATAAAGGCCTCTGCGAGCTTTAGCGCCGAAAGTGGCGTGACTGTAGCCGGCTTCAACACGATGGAGTTGCCGCCGGCGATAGCCGGTCCAACCTTGTGAGCAACAAGGTTGAGAGGATCGTTGAAAGGTGTAATGGCGGCGATGATGCCAATCGGAAATCTATAATAATAACCGACTCTATTCTCAGAGCCTATGCGGCTGTCGAAGGGGATGGTCTCGCCAATCACCCGGCGCGCTTCCTCTGCCGAGATGGTGATCGTATCTGCGCAGCGGCTCGCCTCCTTGCGAGCTTCTCTGATAGTCTTGCTCCCCTCGTGGGCGATCGTTCTTGCAAAATCCTCGGCCCGTTCCCGGAGAATCGCAGCCGTCTTGTAAAGGATTTCGATCCGCTTGTGCACCGGCAGAGCCCTGTTCGTCTTGTATCCGAGCTCAGCACAACCGATCGCGCGCTTGACATCCTCAACAGACGCCCGAGGTACTGTATCGATGAGTGAATTATCATATGGGTCACGAACATCGATCATTTCTTTCGTGAGTACCCACTCGCCCCCGATCAGCATTTTCATAAGTCCTCCTGTTTGGCTTGAAGTTAAGAATTGCAATGGCCAGTACTACCTTTCGATATCCAATCGGATGATCACCCGATCATCCTGTGAATGTCGAGAAGGTCGGACAGGACTGCGAAACCTGTCTCTTTTCTACCGGCTCCGGGGCCTATTACTGTAACTTCACCCAGCAGATCGGTTACAAACTGCGCCGCGTTTGTGGCATCCATGACCGATGTAAGCGGATTTGCCATCGGAAGCGCTTCCGGAGCTACGGAGCCAACCACGCTGTCGCCATCTCTCTTCAGTCGCCCGATGAGTTTCCATCTCTTCCCATCCGCGGCGGCACGCTTTATGTCATCCAGCGTAAGCTTTGTGATACCGGTGCGAGAGACATTTTCCTTCTTCAACTTCCCGTCCATGAAAGTATTTGCCAGGATGAGAACCTTCCCCATCGTGTCGAACCCTTCGACGTCCCCCGTTGGATCCGCCTCGGCATAGCCAAGCTCCTGCGCCTTTGCCAGTGCCTTATCATATGACATGCCAGTTTCCATCCGGGTCAGGATGAAGTTTGTCGTGCCGTTGAAGATGCCACGGATTTCTGAAAAATCGCAGCCGGCGAGGTTCTTCAGGCCGAACGATATAAGCGGCGTTCCTGCCATTACCGTTCCCTCGAACCGAAACTGAAGCTTCCTAGCGGCGGCCAGCTTTACCAATTCTGCGTAATGCAGAGCCAGCGGGCCCTTGTTGGTAGTCACCGCATGTTTGCCAGTTTCGAATGCAAGCTTCAGGTGAGAGGTTGCAGGCTCTCCCGTTTTCAAATCCGTGTAAGTGAGCTCGATGACGATGGTTGCGTTGCTCTCGCGTATCACGGCTAGCGCATCTTTCCCTAATGATTTCGAGAGGATCTTCTCGGGGCGCGAGAGAAGCGCTTCCGGATCTATGCCGCCCGAGCCAGACGGCACCATGGCAGAGCCTTTCACAAGATCCGAAACTGCTGTAATCTCAAATTCAAATCCATACCTGCGGGCAAGTGCGGCTCTATTCTCTGCCAGAATGGCTGCCAGCCCTTGACCGACATTCCCGAAACCTATGATTGCCAGCTTGTGGATCATAAAATTCTCTCTCTCTCCCTCCTTTAAGATTGCCGATACTAATTGAACCGAATAATATCTTAAAATTATCGGAATGTAAAGAAGAATATTTGGAAATTTATCTTAGAAGGTGAAGAATATATGATTTAATTTTGGATTTTGATTCTATTTTTCAGAATTTAGCTATCAATACCCCAATCACTTCAGATGTATCCTCAAACAGGCCATCGCAGAAAAAATCTAATATGTTATCCTATTAAATCAGAGATGTTGGAAGAAGAACCGGGAATGAAGGAACGTCAGCACGAGAAATAGCGTTAGCACAAAAGGAGCTTGACCATGAGACCCACTCTGCGATTCCTGAGCGATGAGCTCATCGTAAAAATCATTGCAGAGGCCAGGGAGATCCTCTTCGCGCTCGGAATCGAGGTACACAATGAAGGGGTTCTATCGATGTTGTCGGATCATGGAGCAAGGGTCGAAAAGGGACGATTTCGTGCATACCTGACCGAAGAGATCATCAAAAAGGCGCTGCAGACAACGCCTCGCTCCTTTAAGCTTTACGATGTTCATGGGAACGAAACGCACGATCTCTCGGGTGACAATGTCTATTTCACGCCCGGCTCTGCGGCACTGAATATCCTCGATTTCTCTACTCGGGAGATTCGAAAGCCGACAACGAAAGATTACATCGATTACGCGAAAATCATAAGCCAGCTTACAAACATCGCTTCACAGAGCACTGCATTCATACCCTGCGATGTGGTCGACCAAATTTCCGACAGCTACCGGCTCTACGTGAGCCTTCTCTACAGTGAGAAACCGGTTGTGACAGGAGCCTTCACGATCGAATCCTTCGAGATCATGAAGGAACTTCAGGTTCTGGTTCGCGGTTCAGAAGAGGAACTGCGGAAGAAACCGCTCACGATCTTCTCGTGTTGCCCCACCTCGCCGCTGAAGTGGAGTGACGTCACGTCGCAGAACACGCTCGACTGCGCCCGTTACGGTATTCCTGTGGAGTTCATTGCCATGCCCCTTGCTGGGTTCATGGCCCCGGTGACCCTCGTCGGGACGCTCATTCAGCACACCGCCGAAACTCTGAGCGGAATCGTCATCAGCCAGCTTACCAGTCCGGGAGCCCCTGTCCTCTATGGAGGTTCTCCCGCTATCTTCGATGTGCGGTACGAGACGACGCCGATGGGGGCGATCGAAACGATGATGATAGATTGCGCCTACAACGAGATCGGCAAGTATCTCGGACTGCCGACGCAGGCTTACATCTCCTCAAGTGATGCAAAACAGCTTGACGCCCAGGCTGGTCTCGAGAGCTCGATGGGAGCAACTCTCGCCGCCCTGGCCGGGATCAACAGTGTCTCCGGTGCAGGCATGATTGATTTCGAGAGCGGCTTCAGTCTCGAGAAGCTTCTCGTGGACAACGAGATATGCGGCATGGTACAGCGGCTCATCAAAGGGATCGAGCCGAAGGAGGATTTTCCCGCGCTACCACTCTTCCAAGAGCTTCTCAGGGAAGAGCACTTGCTGATCTCGAAGCACACTAGGCGCTACCTCCGGGAGGAGCAGATTTTTCCCGGGCCTGTTATAGACCGAGCCAGCAGGGAACGCTGGAAGGAAGAAGGAGCATCCACACTGAACGAAAGGGCACACCACGAAGTGGAAAGATTGATTCATAGCTACACCCCATCAACGCTATCCGACGCGATTAAAGATGAATTGACAAGGCTGATGGAACGAGAAGCCAAACGCTACGGTCAGGACCGCCTGCCCGAGCGGCCACGTTAAGCCGGGGCTTGGTTTACTCTGCGAAGCTGAGAAATAATATTCTTCATGAAAGGGATAATGCAACTCAATATCCGTGAATTAATTCCTGATAGGATGCTTGTTTTGAAGAGTCAGGGGATTTCAGAGGGGAAACCTGTGCCGGAGAAGATCAGTGCTCTTGTTGAAAGAGCGATGGATCTGGCTGCCGCAGTGGCTAAACCGGTCGGGTTAAAATCGAAGATAAGCATCGAAGATTTCGACCATATATACAGAGGAGAGGGACAGAACGAGCCCGACACCCCGCTCGAGCATATCTTCCCACAAGCCAATCGGCTCGCTCTATTCGCCGTGACACTGGGGAGCGATATCAGCAAAGAGATCGAGATGCTTTTCAAGAGGAACAATTTTGCCCTTGCCTCCATGCTAGATGCAGTCGCTTCACTCGCAGCAGACAGAGCCGTTGGGATCCTGGAGGCGTGCTTTCTAAATGATGTATTTAGAGATAATGAATTTAGCAACGATGCACTTCAGCAGGATACAGCAAAAAGTAAGAATGCTTCTCAGGCTTCTTCTTCCAACATCCTGGTCTTAAGTTACAGCCCGGGATATTGCGGCTGGCACGTCAGCGGTCAGAAGAAAATTTTTGCGTATCTAAGACCCGAAAGGATAGGAATTTCGCTCAACGAAAGTTGCCTCATGATTCCTCTGAAATCGGTCACAGGTGTCTTGATAGCGGGCCCCAGTGAGATTCACGTCTTCGAACCATGCTATCCCTTCTGCCGGCTCTGTAAAGATCGCACATGCCTTGAGCGAGGAAAGAATATTCAATGATGAATCTCTTAAAGCAGATAGTAGAATCTCTGGTTGCAAAGGATGCGGAAAAAGTCTTGGAATTGACAGTTCAGGCCATCCAGCAGCAGATTGCTCCCAGAGACATACTTGATCAAGGCCTAATTGCCGTAATGTCCATCGTTGGAGAGCAGTTCAGGAAACACGAAATATTTCTTCCGGATCTCCTCCTCGCTTCGAAAGCGATGTATGCAGGACTTGAAGAGCTGAAGCCGCTCTTTGCCCGTGGGGAGATTCTGACCTTCGGAAAGGTCGTCATTGGCACCGTCCATGGCGATCTGCACGACATCGGGAAAAACCTGGTCAGCATCATGTTGAAAGGGGCCGGTTTCGACGTCATCGACCTCGGCAAAGATGTTCCTCCCGAACGATTCGTCGAAGTGGCAAAAAAGGAGGAGGCAAAGGTCATTGGCATGTCAGCGCTTCTCACGACTACAATGCCGGTCATGAAGAAAGTGATACATCTCTTGCGAGAACAGGAACTCACCGGCAGGATCAAGACAATTATCGGTGGTGCCTGTGTAACGAAGAACTACGCGGTGGAGATCGGTGCCGATGCATATGGATATGATGCGGCAAAGGCCGTCGAAATCGTCAAGGATATCTTCAGCAAGACTTGAACCACCTGAGAGAACATAAAAAAAGCCCCGTTCATTCGAACAGGGCCTCTTCATCACGACGTCAAGAAACCGTTAAAATCGACCAAATGGTTTTCTTCCGCTTCTTTCCCGGTTTTCCGATCTTGGACGGGCAAGATTGACTGTGATTTCCCGATCGTACCATCTGGAACCATTCAGACTGACAATGGCCTTTTCGGCATCGGAATCTTCCATATCAACGAACCCGAATCCCCGGGACTTGCCCGAGAATTTGTCGGTCATCACGCGTGCCGAGATCACGTTACCGAATTCTGCAAATTTCGCTTCCAGCTCGGCATCAGTCACAGACCAGGCAAGATTTCCTACGAATATGCTCTTCATAGCTCACTGACTCCTTATCTTGAATTTTTCTGCGGATTAATGGATGTAAGTAGCCAACCGATGTTATCGGGACGCGGGCAACCTAGGATGAAAGCGCAGTTCTTTTATCACACTAACCATTAATATCGACCTTTATCGAGAAACATTATGGCATACATTCCTCCATTCATCCATAGATTTATGGAAAATATTTAATTCCGTGCTGGAAGTTTGTTTCATGGTAGAATACGGCTTCATCTGGAAAATTGTCATGAGACTGATTCTTGATCGTTTAAGGAAGGGGGAGATCTCAAGTCTCTATGTCGAAGCAGGGGGCAGAGATTATCGAATGCGAAAAAGGCGGTGAAGATTGCCGCTGGGAGGGTTGCAGAGAAAAGGGACTATCAATGACCCAAAAAGCCAGATTTCCGATGACCTTCTGGTCAGCCAACACGGTGGAACTCTTCGAGCGGGCAGCATATTATGCGGTAGCATCCTTTGTGGTTGTCTACCTTCATGAGACGTTCAACATGGCACCCACAAAGGCTACCTTCTTGAACGGCACGATCCTGTGGGGGCTGCTCTATTTCCTTCCCATTCTGAGTGGAACCCTGGCTGACAAATACGGGTTCAAAAAATCTCTTGGCATTTCGTTCTCGCTTCTTGTTCTGGGATATCTTGTCATGGGGACAGTGCAGAACTTCTGGCCATGGGTCATGAGAGCAGGTGATAGTCCGTATGGCAGTCTGGACTATACGATCCCCATCGTTGTGGGAATACTGCTCATCGGCATAGGTGGCTCCTTTGTTAAGCCGATCATCTCCGGAACCGTACAGAAGACATCGGGAACTCATACGGTTCTGGGATTCGGCATCTTCTACATGACGATAAATGTGGGTTCCATGATCGGACGATTGGTCTCTTACACCGTGCGTGTGAACCTCGGCATCCCGGCCATTTTTTCCTATGTGGCTACATCTTTCGCATTCCTGGGATTCCTGGCCATTCTCTTTCTCTATAAGGAACCACAATACCAGCAACAGGTTCAGGAGACACGGTCGGCCAGGCCCAGGACTCTCGGTCAGGCTATCGTGGGGATGTTCGTGGTTCTGTCGAACTTGAAATTTGTCTTCTTCCTTGTGGTCATCGGGTTCTTCTGGTTCATCTATGTCCAGATCTACAACCTGATACCGCTCTTTCTACGCTTCGTGGACCCGGATGCAGCCGTTGAGCTTTACACGCTTGTAAACCCGATGATGATCGTCTGTTTCCAGTTGCTTATCACTAGGCTGTCCAAAGAATGGACCGCTCTGACCTCCATCATGTTCGGCATTGGAGTAACAGTCGTCGGAATGCTCCTGAACGTGCTGCCGCATGTCATGGGACTTGAGATAACGCAGCGTGTTACGCTTCTGGGTTTGGGCCTTCCCATTGCCGGGATTTGCATTTTGATTTCCATTGCCTCCATGGCTCTCGGTGAGATGTTTGCTTCCCCGAGGATATATCAGTACATTGGCGCCATCGCGCCAAAAGGGCAGGAAGGGCTCTATCTTGGTTACGCCAATCTTCCGCTGGCGATCGGGACAATCATCGGAGCGCCCGTCGGTGGGATACTCTTCACACAGTTCATCGACAGGCCTTTCAAGGCAGGGATGCCCATCCATGCCCCAGTAATGTGGGTCATCGTCGCCGCCATGGGAGTATTCTCTCTTCTTGGAATATACCTCTATGACAAACTCCTTATGAAAAAGGATTCCTGACCCCTTCTTCCATCTAAGATTCTTTATCTTATTTCTCCATCAGGGTATGCCTGAGCTTCGCCCAGGGGTCGCGCAGGGTCGCCGTGCGGTTGAAGATGAGGCGATCGGGTGAGGAGTCGCGCTGGTCCACACAGAAATAACCGAGGCGTTC
Organism: Acidobacteriota bacterium; assembly: GCA_040752675.1. Classification (NCBI taxonomy): domain Bacteria; kingdom Pseudomonadati; phylum Acidobacteriota; species Acidobacteriota bacterium. The sequence goes on along the minus strand of JBFMGF010000088.1, from coordinate 19,459 downwards.
AAACTGATAGTGGCTGCCGGGAGTCGCATGCTTCAGGGACGGTTCCACCTTGCAAGTTGTCAAAACTTCGAGAGAGTTTGGGTTCAGATAGGTCTTATAGTCCAGTCCCTCGGGAACATCTCCGGGATCCCTGACAGTGAAGAGATGATCATAGAGGCGGACTTCCGCATCGATGGCGAAATCGGCTGGAACCCAGTGAAGCGTAGCCCTGGAAGTGCGACCATCAGGAGCGTTACCTCCCTTGGTTGCCGGATCGTAAGTGCAGTGGAGCTCTTTGATCTTTCCGGTTTTTTCATCTTTGATCACATCGACGCACTTGATGAAATAAGCCCATCGGAGACGGATCTCGCGGCCGGGCGCCAAACGGTAGAATTTCTTTGGAGGCTCTTCCATGAAATCGTCCTGCTCGATGTAGAGTGTGCGCGAGAAGGGCACTTTTCTAATCCCCATGTTCGGATCTTCAGGGTTGTTCATAACATCCATCTCTTCGACCTGCCCATCGGGATAGTTCACGAGGACGACTTTCAATGGATGCAAGACCGCCATCGCGCGCTGCGCCGTCAGGTTGAGCTCCTCGCGGAGGCAGTTCTCGAGCAGCACGAAATCCACGATGCTGTCCTGTTTTGCCACTCCGATGGTGTCGCAAAACTTCCGGATCGATTGGGGGGTAAAGCCGCGCCTCCTCAGGCCTGAGATGGTCGGCATGCGGGGGTCATCCCATCCGCTCACATGCCCCCCCTCGACGAGTTCCAGAAGTTTCCTTTTGCTAAGCACCGTGTTGCTGACGTTGAGCCGAGCGAACTCTATTTGTTGAGGATGGTAGATACCGAGCGCATCGAGGAACCAGTCGTAGAGCTGGCGATGGACCTCGAACTCCAGGGTGCATATAGAGTGGGTGATCCTTTCGATGGAATCACATTGTCCATGCGCCCAGTCATAGGTGGGATAGATGCACCAGGCATCACCCGTCCTGTAATGGTGTGCCCTGCGGATCCGGTACATCAGTGGGTCGCGCATGAGCATGTTGGGATGTGCCATCTCGATCTTCGCCCGGAGCGTGCGGGATTCATCGGGGAACTCGCCTGCTCTCATTCTCTGGAAGAGATAAAGGTTTTCCTCGATTGACCGGTTGCGGTAAGGACTCTCCTTTCCAGGTTGCGTGACGGTTCCCCGGTACTCGCGGACCTGGTCAACGCTAAGATCGCAGACGTAGGCCTTCCCTTTTTTGATCAGATCGACTGCAAGCTGGTACAGTTGCTCGAAGTAATCCGAAGCGTAAAATTCCCGGTCCTCCCAGTCGAAGCCGAGCCATCTTACGTCTTCCTTGATGGAATCGACGTACTCAACCTGTTCCGTTTCCGGGTTCGTATCGTCGAAGCGGATGTTGCAGAGACCGTTGTAATCTCTTGCCAGACCGAAATTCAGGCAGATCGACTTGGCATGGCCGATGTGGAGATATCCGTTTGGTTCTGGAGGGAAGCGCGTGTGGACACGCTGCCCGAACTTGCTGGTCTTCAGATCTTCGTCGATGATCTCTCTTATGAAGTTGACTTTAGGTTTTAATTCTTCCATTCCCCGACGCTCCTCAGTCGTTTAAGCACCTTTTCTTTACCCATGAGCTCCATGATCTCAAAGAGCCCAGCTCCTTTCGTCTGCCCACTGATCGCAACGCGCGCGGGATGAATTATATCAGCCGCTTTCAGACATTTTTCACCTGCAAAATCACGGCAGATCTTCTCGATGTTCTCTTTCGAGAAATCATCAAGCGCCTCGAGCCGCCTGGCGAAAAGCTCGAGGTTTCTTCGGTTCTCTTCTTTCCGCAGGTAGCCGCGCCCCTTCTCTTCGAGCGCAAAATCGTCTTTGAAGAAATACTCCGTCAGAGGAACGAACTCCTGCAGGGTCTTGATCCTGATCTTGTGGAGTTCCACAAGCTTCACGAGGTATTCATCGCTGAATCTGGAAAAATCGGCTCCCGCCGCCACGAGTTGCTCTTTGATGAGCGGGAGGAGTTCTTCCGCCTTCTTTCTCACGATATGCTCGGCATTCATCCAGCGAAGTCTGTGGATGTCGAATTTTGCCTGGACGTCGTTCATCTCTGAGATGTCGAAACGTCTCACCGCCTCGTTCATGGACATCACTTCTTCGCCTTCTCTCGGCGACCATCCCAGCAGGATGAGGTAATTCACCAGCGCTCCAGGCAGGAAACCTTCCTTCTTGTACTCATTCACCGAGATGCCGCCATGCCGCTTGGAGAGTTTCGTGCCATCCATTCCCATGATGAGTGGCATGTGAGCGAATTTCGGTAGCGGCAGGTTAAATGCCTCATAGAAGAGGATCTGCTTAGGAGTGTTGGAGAGATGATCATCCCCCCTCAGGATGTGAGTGATCTCGAGGTCGGCATCGTCGACCACGCAGGAGAAGTTGTATGCCGGTGAACCATCCGATTTGATAAGAACCTGGTCTTTGATCATGTCTGTGTTAAAAGTGACGCTGCCGTGGATCAGATCCTGAACTTCGATCCTGTGTCCTTTTTCCACTTTGAAGATGATGGCATCCCCCTCATGATACGCCTTTCCTGCGTGCAGGAGCTTCTCGGCTTGTTCCCTGTAGAAGGAAAAGCGCTTGCTCTGGAAGATGGGTTCGCCATCCCAGTCGATACCCAGCCAGCGGAGGTCCGTCAGGATCTCATCGAGAAAATGCTGCTGCGATCGATCAATGTCGGTGTCTTCAATCCGGAGCAGGAACGTTCCGCCGGTATGGCGGGCGAAGAGCCAGTTGAAAAGAGCCGTCCTGGCGCTTCCGATGTGCAGATATCCCGTCGGGCTCGGGGCGAACCTGACGATCACCTTCTCCATGTTCTCCGGTCCTTTCGTACAAGAAGTGGAAATCGCCGTTTCTATCTAAATTTTAATGCATTACATATAGCACAGCCCAGCATTAAGAATCAAACCTTTCTGGGAGAGGTGTTCCAGGTCGCCGACTTTTGTTGACATGATAATGTATAATTTGAAATCATTATTCGGGAAGCTGCATGCCAGAGATCGGTGAAAAGAGCGGGATTGCGACTATTGAGAAGAGAAAGCGTAACCCCCGAATTCTTGAAGAATCGGGACTCATTGGGCAATGAAAAATGTTATAGAGAGATTAAAGAAGTGGAATCGATAGAGTAAGATAGATGGATGAATATCGAGAGTGTGAGGGGAAGGAAGATGGATAGAAAAGCATTCAGACAGAGTGTCGAAACTGAGGTTCTGATACTGGATGGTGCGCAGGGGACCTTTCTACTTCGAAACCTACCTGCGGGTTACTGCTTCGAACTGGCCAGTGTCGAAAAGCCTGAAATAGTTGCTGCCATGCATGCGGCTTACGTTAATGCCGGAGCCGACATCATCTCGACAAATACCTTCGGAGCGACGAGGATAAAGCTGCAGGAGTTCGGGCTAGGACATCGAGCAAGGGAGATCAACGCTGCGGCGGCCAGGCTTGCCAGACGAACGGCAGGGGAGCGAGCCTGGGTTGCCGGCTGCATTGGACCAACAGGTAAACTCATCGCTCCGATGGGACCACTTGATTTTGATGAGACATACGAGCTGTTCCACGAACAGGCTCTGGCGCTCGCCGAGGGGGGAGTCGATCTCTTTCTTCTGGAGACCTTTTCCGACCTGAAAGAAGCTAAGATTGCCGTGATGGCCGTCAGGGAAGCAGCGAACATTCCCATTATGGCTTCGATGACCTTCGACGAGGGTTTTAAAACATTCATGGGGACCGACCCGATCACGGCGGCTAATGTTCTCGCTTCTCTATGCATCGATGCCCTCGGCGTAAATTGCTCGACCGGCCCGGAACCGATGCTGGAGGTGCTTGGCCGGTATGCCATCACGACGGAGACCCCTCTATTTGTCGAACCCAACGCAGGGATTCCCCGCCTCGAGGATTCGGAGGTCGTCTATCATATCAGCCCTGATGAGATGGCTTCATACGGGGAGAAGTTCGTGGAAATCGGAGCATGTATCGTGGGCTCCTGCTGTGGAAGCACGCCGGAATACACTGCAGAACTCCATGGGCGTCTCAAGGGCAAGAAACCTCATTCCCGCCGCGTGGAACCTCTGCTGCGGTTATCAAGCCGTTTGCGAACCGTGGAAATCGGACCGGATCTGCCATTCTGCGTGATTGGCGAGCGGATCAATCCAACGAACCGGGAAGAACTTGCAATGGAGATCAGGAAAGGAAAGGTCGGGTTCATCCAGAGGGAAGCCCGCAGCCAGGCAGAGCAGGGAGCACACCTTCTTGATGTCAACATCGGAGTGCCGAATGTGGATGAAGCGCAGATTATGGCGAAAGTCATCCGTGCCATCGAGAACGCTGTGAATACTCCGCTGTCCATCGACAGCGTTAACCCGAAAGCGGTCGAGGCAGCTCTCCGCGAGTCTGCAGGGAAGCCTCTCATCAATTCGGTTAATGGCGAGGAGAAAAGCCTGGAAGCGATGATCCCCCTGGCAAAGAGGTTTGGCGCGGGACTTCTCTGCCTTGCCGTCGGAGGTGGAGGGATTCCGAACAAAGCCGAGGAAAGATTGGCCGTTCTCAAGAGGATTGTGGAACGCGCGGAAAGAGAAGGAATTCCGAGACAGAATCTGATCTGCGACTGCCTGACGCTCACGGTCTCTGCACAGCAGAAGAGGGCCGAGGAGACGTTGAGAGCGCTGCGGATGGTGAAGGAGGAACTCGGTCTTCCCACCGTTCTTGGAGTTTCGAACATATCGTATGGTCTTCCAGAGAGGAGCATCATAAACGCAACCTTTCTCTCCATGGCAATGGCATCGGGTCTTGATGCAGCCATACTGAATCCCGACGATGCACGCATGATGGAATCGGTCCAGGCCGCCTCTGTCCTGACGGTAAGGGATCGTGATTCCCGTGAGTACATCCAGAAGTTCGTTCAAAAGAGGAATAAAAAAGGTGAGGAGAAAGAGGCTGCTCCTGCAATGCTGGAAGATTGGAACATCTTTCAGGCGATGCTGATGGGGAATCGCAATGAGATCGGAATCCTCGTGGAGAAGGCGCTGGCCTCGGGCAGATCGGCATTGGAAATCAACTCGCAGATCCTCATCCCAGCAATACAGGAAGTCGGACGCAAGTACGACTGCAAGGAAATCTACCTTCCCCAGATGATGCTCGCAGCCGAAACAATGCAACAAGCTTTTAAAATTCTTGAGCCGCATTTTGGAGCCGCTGAGGCGGCATTTCACGCCACTGTCCTTCTCTGCACGGTTAAGGGGGATGTCCACGATATAGGGAAGAACATCGTGGCTCTCTTCTTGAAGAACCATGGCTTCAAGGTCATCGATCTGGGGAAGGATGTTTCGGTGGAAGATATCGTCCGAAAAGCGCAGGAAGTTCAGGCCGACATAGTTGGGCTCTCAGCACTGATGACAACGACGATGGTCGAGATGCCCGTCGTCATCGAAGCTTTGAGGAAGGCAGGATCGAAGACAAAGGTAGTTGTTGGAGGAGCCGTCGTGACGAAGAAATACGCCCAGGATATAGGAGCTGATGGATACGGAAAGGATGCGGTCGAAGCCGTTAAAACAGTCAAATCCCTCGTGGCGCAGTAATTTGCTTTCTTGATATTCTCTGGACTCTCCCTGACTTCTCAATCATAGACTTCCGCAGTGCTTCGTCCTGGTTCTCATTCAATCCTCATCTTCTTTATCTGAGCTCACCTTCACCCGGGTTTTCTTCCACTCCCTTTTCCCTTCGTCCGGTTTCTCCTTCACTATTACAGAAAGAAGGATGAATGTGATAAGGATCAACGCAACGATTAAAAGTGAGATTGAAGTTGAAACCTTATAGACGTCCATCAGGAGCATCTTCAGGCCGACGAAGAAGAGGATGAGTGCTATGCCGAACTTCAGGAACCGGAAGAGTTTCATGATATTCGCGATGACGAAATACAGGGAACGCAGCCCCAGGATGGCAAAGATGTTTGACGTGATGACGATGAAAGGATCCTGGGTGATGGCGAGGATGGCCGGGATCGAATCAAGAGCAAACATCAGGTCGGAGCTTTCGAGAACCAGAACGACGATGAACAGAGGAGTAGCCGCGAGACCATGCTCCGACCTTGTGAAGAATTTACAGTTCACGTAATCTTTCGTGACTGGAAAGAGCTTTCGAAACCATCGCACGAGGGCTATCTTATCCGGGTGCGCCTCTTTTTCTTTAGTGAATGCCATCTTGTAGGCAGCCCAGAGCAGAAGCAAACCGAATATGTAGATGATAGGGTGGAAGAGATAGATCAGCGCGACTCCGAAGATGACGAAGATGATGCGAAAGACGATGGCGCCCATAATACCCCAGTTCAGCGCCTTGTGCTGCTGCCTGGAACCCACTCCGAAATAGGCAAAGATCATGATGAAGATGAATAGATTATCCACGCTGAGCGAGTATTCGATCAAATAGCCAGTGAGGAACTCGAGCCCTTTTTGTGTTCCCTCGAAGTGGAAGACAACTGCCGCGAATAGTAACGCAAGAATGACATAGATTATAACTCTTGCTGCATCTCTCTTAGGTATCATCTCAACCCGCCTGATAATCTCGCATCATTGTTACAAACTCGATTGATTCTCTTATCTCCCTTGGGAATCATGCGCCACCATGCCAGATAGATTCGAGTCGTTACCTCAAAAAACAGTCAATTATCATATCCTTCTGTGGAAATACAGGTCAAGGCTATTTCTTCGCAGTTTTGAATCTTTTGGCATTGACTGGGCTTTGATCACAGCGTATATTCTAAAAATTAAATGGCTTTTTAGCATAGGGAGGGGGCAAAAGATTCCAAAAAGCCAATGAAGCTCATCCAATAACTGAAGGGTACATGTTTGGATAGAATTTTGATGAATTGGAGTGCTATTCGTGATAGAATTATTAAAACATTATTAACATTATTAAATAATGGGGACTTTATGAGATCTGCAGAATCAAGGTTCTTCTCAGGCAGTAACTACTTGAAAGGCTGCAGCCGCATGGTTGTAACCTTTGCAAGAATATCTCTGGCCATGCTCGTATGCTTGCTTGTTTTACCGGGGATATTCGCTCATGGCAGCAAGGACGTTAATATAAAGGTTATCTCTGACTCCGGGAACCGGATCGTCCTCAACTTCAAGATTGAAGATTATAAAATGCAGAGCTTCAAGCTTGGTGGCGATGAGTATGTCCAGGTCTGGATTCCTGGTGAAGGGAACTTCGTTGAGAAGGGGGCGCCATCACTCCCGCACGTAAACCGGAGTATCATCATCCCCGACGACCAGAAGATGATAATCAATGTTCTATCAGCCAACTATGAGGAGAGATCTCTCAAAATAGCTCCATCGAAGGGGCTCATATCCCGTAAGATCGATCCGAGCATGGTCCCCTATGAATTCGGAGCAGTCTATAAGGTTAATGCATTCTATCCGGGTCCGCTCGCCACCCTCGGTGATCCCTACATCATGCGCGATTATCGCGGACTCACCGTGCAGATCAATCCATTCCAGCACAATCCGGTCACGGAAACCCTGCGCATCTACAGCGAGATCACCGTCGAAGTGTCAGCCATCGGGCAGGGAGGAAAGAATGTCCTGGACAGGAAAGGTATAAAAAGATCGCGCATCCCGGCGTTCGAGGAAATTTACGCTCATCACTTTCTTAACTACACGAGAAGCGAGTCTGGAGGAAGTAGCCCTCAAAGCGAATTGAGCTCCGCATACAGTCCCCTCGATGAGCAGGGAGACATGCTCATCATCGCCCATGACCCCTGGATCCCGAACCTCAATGCATTCGTCTCACACAAAGCGACGATGGGGATAACGGCGAATGTCGTTGGAGTCTCAACCATCGGCAACGACGCAACATCTATCAAGAACTACATCCAGGAAGTCTACGACACAAGCGACCTGGCATGGGTTCTCCTTGTGGGAGACGCTGCTCAGGTGGCAACTCCTTATGCCAGTGGCGGAGCCTCTGACCCATCCTACTCAAAGCTTGCGGGGAACGACGACTACCCCGACATCATGGTGGGACGATTCTCCGCTAATTCGGTGGATGAGGTAGACACGCAGGTTCAGCGGACTATCGATTACGAGGCAGCGCCGGCCAACGATCAGGAATGGTTCTGGCGTGGCGTCGGGATCGCCTCGGCGGAGGGAGCCGGGCAGGGAGATGAGGGACAATCGGACCAGGAGCACATCGAGGAGATCCGCGGATGGCTTCTCAATTTCGGCTATACGCTCGTCGATCAGATTTATGACCCGGGAGCGACTGACACACAGGTGACCGATGCAGTCAATGCAGGCCGTGGAATCATCAACTACTGCGGTCACGGGTGGGCTCAGGGGTGGGGAACCACTGGCTTCGACACGAACGACGTCGAGGCTCTTGTGAACGACAACATGCTTCCATTCATCATCTCGGTTGCATGCAACAATGGGGAGTTCGACCACTACGACCCATGCTTCGGAGAGGCCTGGCTGCGTGAAACGAACGAGAGCACAGGCGCACCGACAGGCGCCATCGGGGCCTACATGTCGTCGATCTCGCAGAGCTGGGCTCCGCCGATGGAAGGACAGGACGAGTTCAATTTGCTCTACACCGATCCCGGCGAGCCTTACACCAGCTACGGCACTATGTGCTTTGCCGGCTCATGCTCGATGATGGATGTATATGGCAGCGGGGGCGTCGACATGTTCAATACCTGGATCGTCTTTGGCGACCCGTCTGTCAGGATCATTGGGACGGCATCGAAACTGGTCTATGAAAGCCACACCATCGACGATAGCGATCCGGACTATGGAAATGGAGATGGCAACATCGACTATGGCGAGACGATCCGGATGGCAGTCACGCTGAAGAACAACCAGACAGAGCCTGCGACCAGCGTCTGGGCCATCCTTTCGACGAGCAGTAGCGGTGTTGAGATCAGGGACAAAGTTGCCTACTATCCCGATGTCCCGGGAAGCGGAACGGCGCAGTCCAATTTCCCGCACTTCACTTTCACCGTGAGCAGTGGGTGCGGAAGCGACATCAGATTCAAAATGGAGATCCATCACGACAACGGTCTCACCTCATATTCTTCCTTCACAGTCAAGTCGGGCCTGAAGGTGGAAACGACCTACTTCCAGGATGACATGGAGACAGACAAGGGCTGGACGGTAAGCGGGACCGAGACGACCAACAATTGGGTCAGGGAAGACCCCTACGGCGTCTGGGACGATGGCGGCAATATGGTGCAGCCGCCGGATGATACGACTGCGGCTCCAGGCGTCAAGTGCTGGGTCACTGGGAACCCCAATCCCAAAGGAAAATTCAACCCCGGAGACGGTGATGTAGATGCTCTGGCCGTGCTCGAATCTCCTGTTTTTGATGCTTCGGGAGCATCTGCTCTGACGCTGCAGTTTAACCGCTTCGTCTATCATTTCAAGAACACGGACTTAGACAACAGCTATTTCGACATAGCGATCTCAAATGATGCTGGTGCAAGTTACCATAATCTCGAGACGGTCGGCGGAATGGCCAATGAGTGGCAGACAAAAAGCCTTAACGCATCAGGTGCCGTGACACCAACATCGCAGATGAAGATCCGTGTGAGGGTCGAACAGGCGGGGTATCCGATGGGAGATTTCGTCATCGATGCTACTCTCGATGACGTGAGGTGTTATGGAACGCATTACGAATGTCAGAGCTTCGTGCCTCCGGCAGCAAATCCACCGAATCCTGTCGGCTCATCTCTGAGAGTGGTCAAGGAAAACGCTAACGTCAAGTTGATCTGGGAAGAGCCACCGATTGATGCCAGCCACGACGCTGCGACGTTGTATCGCATCTACCGTTCCAGCCAGCCGAACGCCGGCCTCACGCAGATCGCGACAACTACAGCCACCTTTTATCTCGATCTCAACGAGTTAAACACAACAGATAGCTGGTACTACAAAGTTGTTTCTGAGAACGGCGGCGGTACCTCAGACGAATAACCGCATCGCCGACCATAGTATACTCATCTTTCTAATAGCCGAGGTTTCAAGCTTCGGCTTTTTATCAAGCAGAATCCCCTGGCTAATTTACAATCAAGAATGTTACCCTACTTTTTCGGTATTGTATTCAGTTGTAAATCGAAGTATATTCAGATTGAAAATGAGTTTTGGCCTTTGATTTTGTTGCAAATAAATTGTTAATCGATGGCGAGGGGATTATGAGATCATCGAAATTGTGCCTTCTTTTTGCAGTCACTGTTGCGCTTTTACTGGTTTATCCGCAAGACCTCTCTGCTTACGATTTTGCCTCAGAGGCAGTCAAGATCGACGTTGTTTTGGATAATGCTAGCAGAATCATTCTGAGATACAAAGTTGATGACTATCAATTGCAGCATGTACTCATCGGGAATGAGGAATACATTAAGATCTGGATTTCAGGTGAGGCGACCTTTCATGAAAAGGGATCGCCGGCTCTGCCGCACATTAGCCGCAGCATCATCATCCCCGACGACCAGTCGATGGCGGTTCAGGTGCTATCGTCGGCATACGAGGAGAGATTCATGAAGATAGCCCCATCGAAGGGGCTCATATCCCGTAAGATTGATCCGAGCATGGTCCCTTATGAATTCGGAGCCATTTACAGCGCCGATTCGTTCTATCCCGGTCCGCTCGCGGTGCTTGGCGAGCCCTACATCATGCGTGACCATCGCGGAATCGTCGTGCAGGTCAATCCGTTCCAGTACAATCCGGTCTCGGGAGTTCTTCGTGTCTATACTGATATCACCATAGAGGTGACGGCAGCAGGTCCTGGCGGTAAAAACATCCTCGAACGGATCGGATGGGAGAGAACCCGCATCCGTGCCTTCGAAGAGCTTTACCGCGCCCACTTCCTTAATTATACAGAGAGGGCAAGTTGTTTGAATGGTGTAGCGAAGGGCTCCACCGAGGAAAGTGAAGGGGTCAATTGTAACAATAGACCCGATTCCCAGAATTTAGAAACTAACACTTTGGATACAAACAGTCTGCCTGAATACGGTTCGACTCAGGAATCCGCCATGGGAAGCACCTTCTATAATCCCTTGGATGAGGAAGGAGATATCCTGATCATTGCTCACGACCCGTGGATCTCCAACCTTGATCCGTACGTCACGCACAAAACAGCGAAAGGCTTCAACGTTAACGTAGTCGGAGTCTCGACCATCGGCAACGACCCGACGTCGATCAAGAACTACATTCAGGATGTTTACAACACGAGCGATCTTGCATTCGTCCTTCTTGCAGGAGACGCTGCCGAAGTGGCCACACCTTCACGGCAGGTCGGCTGGGAGAATGGTGCATATGATCCATGGTACTCGAAGCTTGCTGGCAATGACGACTATCCCGACATCATGGTGGGACGCTTCTCGGCGCAGGCCGCTGCTCAGCTTGATACCCAGGTTCAGCGGACCATCGATTATGAAGAGATGCCCGCCTACGGCCAGGACTGGTTCAAGCGTGGTACAGGAATCGCTTCGGCGGAAGGAGCCGGCCAGGGCGATGAGGGGCAATCGGATAAACAGCACATGGAAGAGATCCGTGGATGGTTGCTTGGAGCCGGCCACACCCTCGTGGACCAGATCTACGACCCAGGCGCAACGGATACGCAGGTAGCGGATGCGCTCAACGCGGGACGTGGCATAATCAACTACTGCGGGCACGGCTCGGCGACGAGCTGGGGTACGACCGGATTCAACGTGGCTGACGTGGATGCCCTCGTCAACGACAACATGCTCCCGTTCATCGTATCAGTAGCATGCAACAACGGAGAGTTCCACCATTACGATAAATGCTTCGCCGAGGCGTGGATGCGGGCGACGAACGAAAGTACCGGTGCGCCAACGGGTGCCATTGGAACATACATGTCATCTGTCTCACAGTACTGGGCGGAACCAATGGAAAGTCAGGACGAATTCAACCTCAAGTTCACCGACCCGGCGCAGCCTTACAGCTACTATGGAACCATGTGCTTTGCCGGAAGCTGCTCGATGATGGATAAATATGGATATTCTGGCGTCGACATGTTCGACACCTGGATCGTCTTCGGCGATCCATCCCTGCGCATCCTGGGACCGCACGGACTCAAGGTGACGCCCGATACAGGAATGGACGCTTCGGGTCAGGCAGGTGGACCCTATGATCAGATGAGCAAAGATTACACGCTGGAGAATCTGGACGGAGTACCGATGGATTATCAGGTTACGGCGTCTGCGCCATGGGTAACCATCACCAATCCGACAGGAACGATCCCCGGCAGCGGATCTGTTCAGGTTACAGTCATGCTGAACGATGCGTCAAGGAATCTCGACAACGGCCATTATTCCGCGACAGTTGATTTTGTCAATCTCAGGAATCATGATGGCGACACGACGCGGCCTGTCAATCTGAAAGTGGGGATGATTGCGATCAAGCTCTGGACACTCGATACTGATCCGGGCTGGAGTCGCGAAGGACAGTGGCAGTATGGGAAGCCGACAGGAGGTGGCGGTGGACAGGGTCTCTACCCGGACCCGACCAGTGGAAGAACCGGCTCCAATGTCTTCGGCGCTAATATCGATGGCAACATCTCAAAGAATACTACCGGTTCTTTCTATCTGACGACTGATGCAATTGATCTGACATCATGCACTGACGTAAGGCTGATCTTCCAGAGATGGCTCAACACATCGGGCCCGCCGAAAGTTAACTCCATCGTGGATGTCTCGAACGATGGAACCAACTGGACGAACGCATGGTCGAGCAGCGGCAAGATTGCGGAGAACGCCTGGGCGCTGCAGAGCCACGATATCTCCGCAACGGTGGATAACAGGAACACCGTTTACATCCGCTGGGGCTACAGGGTGAACGAACGGCTCATGAACAATGAGAGTAGCTGGAACATCGATGATATCAAAATAGAGGGAATGACTCCGACATCTAAGATCACACTATACGTGGACAGGAGTCGGCTCACCTGGACATCTGTAATGGGAGCGATCGGTTATGACATTGTACGCGGCAGCTTAAATGCGCTGCTCGACACAGGAGGAGATTTCATCGCAGCGACCGATTCCTGCCTCGGCAACGACCTGAACGGCACCTCACTGGACTATACCGAAAACCCTACGGGGGCCGGTCAGGGCCACTGGTTCCTCGTCAGGGGCGTTTCCATCACAGGGCCCATGACCTACCAGTCACTGGCGGGAAGCCAGATCGGCCTCCGCGATGATGAGATTAATTCTGCATCATCATCATGCCCATGACGAACTGTTAAAAAGCAGTGTCTTCTCTATGATTTTAAGAATTCTTATGAGGGTACTTGCAAACGCCTTGCTATTGTATGCTGTTGCTTATCTTGTTCCCGGGATAACATACAGCGGTGATTTCCTTACACTGCTCCTTGCCGGCCTGGTCTTGGGAATCATCAACCTTTTCATCAAGCCCATCGTTGTTCTTGTGTCATTGCCAGTGATACTGCTCTCCCTGGGATTGTTCTACTTTATTATAAATGGGCTC